>JBEKGV010000530.1:0-4233 GCA_050012615.1 Acetobacteraceae bacterium
GGTCGGCGACGCGTTGCTGGCGTCGGTTGAAGAAGTGTTCGTCCTGGTACGTGACAGAATCGACATGATTTTGCGCGCCGGAACGGGTGCGTTCTTCGTCGCGATCTGGGCCCATGGCGGTATAATTCTGACACCGGAATTGCTGACGACATCGGCCGCGACGGAATGGCTGCAACTGGCGATCGCGATGGGGCTGCTGTTTCGCACTACGATGCTGTTCTCCGCTTTCGGCATCGTCATCCTGTTCGCACAAGGGATCTGGTCGTACGGGCTGTTCCATATGATGGACTACCCGATCTTCCTCGGGGCGGCGGTCTATATGGCAATGAGCGGGCTGGGTTGGCCTTTGCTTCTCGGGCTGCGGCGGCTCGACATCGTGCGCATCGGCGCGGCGGTGACCCTGCTATGGGCGTCGATCGAAAAATGGGCCTATCCGGAATGGACTTATCCGGTGCTTTACGCGCACCAGCGGTTATCGCTCGGACTCGATCCGCGATTTTACATGACTGCCGCGGGGATGGTCGAATTCGGGCTCGCGTTCTCTTTACTGTGGACGCCTCTGGTACGGCGCATGGCGGCTGTGGTGCTGCTCTCGATGTTTGTCTCCGCCGTTTTTGAATTCGGCAAAATCGACGCCATCGGCCACGCGGTCATCGTTGTTATCCTGCTCTCGATCGCGGCCGATGATGGGGTCTCGCCCAGTCGGTCGCCCGTTCTGGCGCCGATCTGGCTGTCGGTTGCCTTGGCGGTGACGTTCTGCCTCTATTATGGCGGGCACGCCTTGATATTCGGCACCGGGATCGTCTGACCGGGAGCCGGCGCGACCGCCATGGGAAACCCCCGATGGGAAACCTGGGGGGCGCTGTCAGACCGGATCCCAGCTGAAAACCTCGCCGGAGCGATCCAGCGGCATGAACGCCGACTTCAGCGCCGGAGCGGCGATAGCGGCACAATCTTCGGGGGTCCAGCCATCGGCTTTGTGGACGATGCGGATCGGGCGCGGCGAACTGAACAATATGATCTCGTTCATCCGTGTGCCGAACACCTGCCCGGTCACATCCTTCGCCGCGTCCGAGGAGAGAAACACCGCCATCGGCGCGTTCTTGTCAGGCGTCATCGCCTGGATCTTCGCCAGCCGCGCCTGTTGTTCCGGCGTGCTGGCCGGGATCGACTGCGTCATCCGGCTCCATGCGAAGGGAGCGATGCAGTTCGACCGCACGTTGTAGCGTTGCATGTCCAGCGCGATCGATTTCGACAGCGCGGTAATCCCTAGTTTCGCGGCTGAGTAGTTCGCCTGGCCAAAATTGCCAATGAGGCCGGACGTGCTGGAGATATGAACGAACGTGCCGCTCTCCTGCTTGCGGTAATGCTCGGCCGCGGCGCGAGAGACGAAAAAGCTGCCGTTCAGGTGGACCGCGATGACGGACATCCAGTCATCCTCGGTCATCTTATGGAAAATGACGTCGCGCAGAATGCCGGCGTTGTTAACGACCGCGTCGATGCGGCCGAAATGGTCGAGCGCGGCCTGCACGATCTTTTGCGCGGAACCCCAGGCCGCCACTGACTCTGTACAGATTTCCGCGACGCCGCCCTTTTGGGCGATCAATGCCTTGGTCTGCTCGGCCGGACTTGAGGAGCCACCCTCGCCGGTCAGCGAGGCGCCGATGTCGGCGACGATCACTTTGGCACCGGCGGCGGCCATCATGATCGCGATCTCTCGCCCGATGCCACCGCCGGCACCGGTGACCACCGCGACCTTGCCTTCCATCATGCCCGCCATCGACTGCCTCCTGATAATGCGACGTTCTTACTAGGCGACGGGCCGCGGCTTGTGAACCTGGTGAAAGCCTCCACGCGTTGATGGACGCCGCATGACAGAGTTGAAGACCCCTTGACGGTGGGGGACGGATGGGCCATCTCGCGTCAATCAGGACTGACACGGTCCGGTTATCACTGTAAGGGGCCAGACGGCGATGCTGCGGCTGTCCAAGCTGACCGATTACGCGGTCGTGGTGCTGGTGCGCCTCGACGCGGGAGGAGACGTGCAAACATCTCCCGGGATCGCCGCCAGCACCGGCATTCCCGAGCCCACCGTGGCGAAGGTGCTGAAAACGCTGGCGGGTTCCGCGCTTGTGACGTCGCAACGCGGCGCCCGTGGCGGATACCGGCTCGCCCGATCACTGGAGAACATTCCGGTGAGCGAGGTCATCGCCGCGATGGATGGGCCAATTGCCCTGGCCGCGTGCGTTGACGGCTCCGTCACCGAGTGTGAGTCGCTCGCGTTATGCCCTGTGCGCGGCCGCTGGGATCCGGTGAATGACGCGATCCAAAGGGCTTTGTCCGCCATCACCGTCGCCGACATGCGGGCGGCGGCTATCCCGCCCATCTTCCGGGTTCCCCCGGATGCCGATTTGGTCCGCCTGCCGCGTAACGCCGAATTAGGACGTAGCAATGCCAGCCGATAGTGGAACGCTCGATACCGTCAGGTCGGTCACCCAGTCCGGATACAAATGGGGCTTCGAGACCGACATCGAAATGGACGTCGCGCCTAAGGGGCTGAGCGCGGACACCATTCGCCTGATCTCGGAGCGTAAGCGGGAACCGTCGTGGATGCTGGACTGGCGTCTCAAAGCCTACGAGGCATGGCTCACCATGGAGGAGCCCCACTGGGCTCGCGTCGAGCATCCCCGGATCGACTATCAGGAGATCCATTACTACGCCGCGCCAAAGCAGAAGTCCGGTCCGAAGAGCCTGGACGAGGTCGACCCGGAATTGTTGAGGACATACGAAAAGCTCGGAATTCCGTTGAAGGAACGCGCCATCCTGGCAGGTGTCGAGGGATCGAACATCGCCGTCGACGCGGTTTTCGACAGCGTGTCCGTCGCGACGACCTTCCGCGCGACGTTGTCGAAGGCGGGCGTGATTTTCTGCCCGATCTCCGACGCGATCCGCGAGCATCCCGATCTGGTGCGTCAATATATCGGCAGTGTCGTGCCGGTCGGAGATAACTATTTCGCTGCGTTGAATTCCGCGGTGTTCACCGACGGCAGCTTCGTGTTCATTCCGAAAGGCGTGCGCTGCCCGATGGAGTTGTCGACTTACTTCCGCATCAACGCCCGCAACACGGGACAGTTCGAACGCACCCTGATCATCGCCGAGGCGGGCGCGCACGTATCCTATCTCGAAGGTTGCACCGCGCCGCAACGCGATGAAAATCAGTTGCACGCCGCCGTTGTCGAACTGGTAGCGATGGACGACGCGACCATTAAGTACTCCACCGTACAGAACTGGTATCCCGGCGACGCCGAGGGCCGCGGTGGAATTTATAATTTCGTCACCAAGCGCGGTGCCTGTCTGGGAGCACGATCGAAGATCTCCTGGACTCAGGTGGAGACCGGTTCGGCGATCACCTGGAAATATCCGTCCTGCGTGCTGCACGGCGAGGAGAGCGTCGGCGAATTTTACTCGGTCGCCGTCACCAACAACCGTCAGCAGGCCGACACCGGTACGAAGATGATCCACATTGGCAAGGGTTCGCGCAGCACGATCATCTCCAAGGGGATCAGCGCGGGCCGATCCAACAATACCTATCGCGGGCTGGTGAAGGTGCTGCCGTCGGCATCGGGGGCGCGCAACTTTACGCAGTGCGATAGTTTGCTGATCGGCGAGGAGTGCGGCGCGCACACGGTGCCTTACATAGAAAGCCGCAATCGCTCCGCGAAAATCGAGCACGAGGCGACAACGTCGAAAATCGCCGAAGATCAATTGTTCTATTGCCGGCAGCGTGGGCTCAGCGAAGAAGACGCCGTCAACCTGATCGTCAACGGCTTCTGCAAGGACGTGTTGAAGGAGCTGCCGATGGAGTTCGCGGTTGAGGCACAAAAGCTGTTGGCTGTCAGCCTCGAAGGGTCGGTGGGATAAAGACGATGTTGGAGATCCATGAACTGACTGCCTCGATCGGCGACAAGCCGATCCTGAAAGGCATCGACCTCGCGGTCCCGGCGGGCGAGATCCACGCGATCATGGGACCGAACGGATCCGGCAAATCGACACTCGGCTACGTCCTCGCCGGCCGCGAGGACTACGCCGTGACCGGCGGCACGGTGACATTCGACGGCGAGGACATGCTCAAGATGGAGCCGGAGGCGCGCGCCGCCGCGGGCTTGTTCCTGGCGTTTCAGGCGCCGGTCGAACTGCCCGGCGTGAACAACGCGAATTTCATTCGCACCGCGC
>JBEKGV010000531.1:0-4228 GCA_050012615.1 Acetobacteraceae bacterium
GCCCCCCCGGCCATGACGATGGGTCGCGTGGGCGTGACGGTGGGTCGCGCGGTCATGACGCTGGATCACGCGGGCGCGGCGATGGGTCACGCGGGCGTAAAAGTGGGCCGCGCGGGCGTGGCGATGGGTCGAACGTCCATGACGACCGGCGATGGCATCAACCCATGACCCAACAACGCACCGGCCTTCTCGCCAAAAAGCTTGGCATGACGCGGATATTCCGGGCGGACGGGACGCATGTCCCCGTGACCGTTCTGCTGCTGGACCAGCTTCAGGTCGTCGCCGCCAAAACCGAGGAGAAGGACGGCTACAACGCCGTTCAACTCGGGTGGGGCAAGGCGAAGGTCAAGAATGTCACCCAGCCGAACCGCGGTCACTTCGCCAAGGCGAAGGTCGAGCCGAAGGCGAAACTGACCGAGTTTCGCGTCGACGCTGACGGTCTGCTGGAACCCGGCGCCACACTCTCGGCGGCGCATTTCGCGGTCGGGCAAAAGATCGACGTTTGCGGGACGACCAAGGGCAAGGGTTTCGCCGGTGGCATGAAGCGCTGGAACTTCTCCGGCCTCGAAGCCAGCCACGGCGTCTCCATCAGCCACCGTTCACTGGGCTCGACCGGCAACCGTCAGGATCCTGGAAAAACCTTTAAGAACAAAAAAATGGCCGGTCATCTTGGGGTAGAGCGAGTGACCACGCTGAACCTGGTAGTCGCGGCGGTCGATGCCGAAAAAGGCCTGCTGATGATCCGAGGCGCGGTGCCCGGAGCGCGCGGCGGCTACGTCCGGGTGCGCGACGCGGTGAAGATGCCGCCGAAGAATCCCGCATTCCCGGCGGTGCTGCTCGATGCGCCAGCGGAAGCCGCGGCGGGCTGAGGAACGGACGATGCAAATAGACATCACCACGCTCGACCAGGGCACCACCGGCAGCACGGAATTGCCGGATGAACTCTTCGCCGTGAAGCCGAGAGCGGACATCATGGCGCGCGTGGTTCACTGGCAACTCGCGAAGCGGCGGGCCGGCACGCACAAGACCAAGGGTATGGGCGAGGTGCAGGGCACTACCAAGAAGCCATACCGGCAGAAGGGTACCGGCAACGCGCGGCAAGGCAGTTTACGGGCGCCGCAATTTCGCACCGGTGGCCGGGTGCATGGACCGGTCGTGCGCTCGCACGAATATCGACTGAACAAAAAAGTGCGGCGGCTTGGGTTGATTTGCGCTCTGTCGCAGAAGGCAGCCGATGGCAAGTTGGTGGTGCTGGACGCCGCCTCCGGCACCGCGAAAACCGGCGAACTGGCGAAGAAGCTCAAGGCACTTGGCTGGAGTTCGGCGCTGATCGTCGATCATGTCGTGGATGAAGGCTTTCTCCGCGCCAGCCGCAATCTGCACAAATTCGACGTGCTGCCGACCGTGGGCGCGAATGTCTACGACATCCTGAATCACGACGTGCTGGCGATCACCGTCGCGGGCCTTTCCGGACTGAAAGCTCGTCTGAACGGTGGGGCCAGCGCCCGCGGTGGCGAAGACGAGGCCGAGAGCGCGGGAACGGCCGACGTTGAGGCCGAGGCCGGAGAGACTGACGGTCAGACCGGAGAAGCGACATGAGCGAAACGTCGGCCGGCAAAAAGCCTCCGCGGGTAAAGCTGTCGCGAGAGGCGATGTACCAGATCATCCGCTCGCCGGTGATCACCGAGAAGGCGACGGTGCTGTCGGAAAAGAACCAGTACGTCCTGCGCGTGTCGCTGGACGCCACCAAGCCGCAGATCAAGGCCGCGGTGGAGGGTCTGTTCGGCGTGAACGTGGTCGCCGTGAATACGATGATCCGTAAGGGCAAGACCAAGCGGGTCAAAGGCCGTCCCGGCCGGCGCTCGGATGTCAAAAACGCGATCGTTCGTCTGGCCAAGGACCAGGCGATCGATTTCACCACCAGCCTCGCATAAGGCGCGCGGGAAATGGCACTCAGACAATTCAACCCGGTCACCGCCAGCCTGCGCGGCACTGTCCTGATCGATCGCTCCGATCTGTGGAAGGGCGGCCCGGTCAAGGGATTGACCGAGGGTCAGCATAGCCATGGCGGAAGGAACAACCATGGCCGGATCACCACGCGCTTCCGTGGTGGCGGACATAAGCAGTCGTATCGCATCGTGGATTTCCGCCGCCGCAAGTTCGACGTCCCGGCGATCGTGGAACGGTTGGAGTACGATCCGAACCGCACGGCTTTCCTGGCGCTGATCAAATACGCCGACAATGAACTCGCCTATATATTGGCTCCGCAACGACTGAAGGTTGGCGATACGGTGATCTCGGGGGCCCGCGTCGATATCAAGCCGGGCAACGCGATGCCGCTCTCGGCGATCCCGGTCGGCACGATCATTCACAACATCGAAATGAAGATCGGCGCCGGCGGCAAGATCGCCCGCTCGGCCGGAACCTATGCGCAGCTCGTCGGCAAGGACGCCGGCTATGCGCAGATCAAGCTGACCTCGGGAGAGCTTCGGGTCGTTCGAGCCGAGTGCATGGCCAGCATTGGCGCGGTGTCCAACCCGGACAACATGAACCAGAAGATCGGCAAAGCAGGACGCATGCGCTGGCTGGGTTTTCGCCCGCACAATCGCGGCGTTGTCATGAACCCGGTCGACCACCCGCACGGCGGTGGCGAGGGACGGACCTCAGGCGGCCGGCACCCGGTCTCGCCGTGGGGGCAGCCGACCAAGGGTTACAAGACGCGCACCAACAAGCGGACGGATGGGCTGATCATTCGTCGCCGGAACAAAGGCAAATAGGATGGCACGTTCCGTCTGGAAGGGTCCGTTCGTCGACGGTTATCTGCTGGCCAAGGCGGAAACCTCACGCAACTCGGGCCGCAACGAAATCATCAAGATCTGGTCGCGCCGTTCGACGATCCTGCCGCAGTTCGTGGGACTGACGTTCGGTGTCTACAACGGCCACAAATTCCTGCCGGTGCAGGTGAACGAGAACATGGTCGGGCACAAATTCGGTGAGTTCTCGCCGACCCGCACATTCACCGGCCACTCCGGCGATAAAAAGGCGAAGCGGGGCTGACATGAGCAAGCAAAAGCATGCACGCACGCTCGCGGACCACGAAGCCCAGGCGATTTTGAGCAATGTGCGGACCAGCCCTCGGAAGCTGAATTTGGTAGCCGCGATGATCCGCAACCTGCCGGCACAGCGGGCGATCGCGACATTGACCTTCAGCAAGCGGCGCATCGCGCATCAGGTCCGGAAAACGCTGGAGAGCGCGATCGCCAACGCGGAGAACAACCATCAGCTCGATGTCGACCAGTTGATCGTGACGCGGGCCGAGGTGGGCCGCTCGATCGTGATGCGGCGTTTCCACGCCCGCGGCCGCGGCCGTTCGGCGCAGATCGAGAAATGGTTCAGCCACATGAAAATCGTGGTCGCCGAAAAGCAGGATGAGGTGGACGGCGATGTGATCGAAGCGTCCGCGGTCCCGGCGCCGGCCACGCGGACCGCGCCGGTGACGGCAGCCGATCACGCGCGGACCGAAGCCACTCTTGCCGTGCCGATGACGGAGGGTACCGATGCGGAGGCGGCCGAACAGGCCATGTCGCATGATCAGGCGGAAATATCCGACCACGCCGCCGCCGGCGAACATTCTCCAGGCGCCGGCCAGGACGCGATGACCGACCACGCGCACACGGACGCTTCCGAATCTCTGCCGGGAACGGTCGATGACGAAGGCGAGGCGGCCGAGCAGGCGATGTCGCACGACGCGGCTGAGGCATCCGACCAGCGCGAAGCCGACGAACATCATACGCCACCGGATCATTCCGGCGAGGGAGCCACCTAGCATGGGTCACAAAGTCAATCCGGTCGGGTTGCGGCTCGGCATCAATCGGACCTGGGACAGCCGGTGGTTCGCGGGCGCGGATTACTCGAAGCTTTTGCACGAGGATCTGAAGTTGCGCGAGCATCTGCGCACGAAGCTGCGCGGCGCGGGTGTCTCGCGCGTCGTGATCGAGCGTCCGGCGAAAAAGCCCAGAGTAACGATCTACGCGGCGCGGCCGGGCGTGGTGATCGGCAAGAAAGGCCAGGACATCGAGGTTCTGAAGAAAGAACTCGGCAAGATGGCGAATGCCGAGGTGTCGCTGAATATCGTTGAAATCCGCAAGCCGGAAATCGACGCCACCCTGATCGCCGAGAACATCGCGCAGCAGTTGGAGCGTCGGGTGGCGTTCCGGCGGGCGATGAA
>JBEKGV010000532.1:0-4222 GCA_050012615.1 Acetobacteraceae bacterium
ACATGATGGTCGGGTTCACGGAGCGC
Organism: Acetobacteraceae bacterium; assembly: GCA_050012615.1. Classification (GTDB taxonomy): domain Bacteria; phylum Pseudomonadota; class Alphaproteobacteria; order Acetobacterales; family Acetobacteraceae; genus Rhodopila. Next base: position 27 of record JBEKGV010000532.1, read on the forward strand.
AAACAGGGTCTGCACGATCTGCTCGCGGGGACGCTGGTGCGGCGGCTGTAGGTCAGAGGGTAGAGGTCAGATTGCAGAGCTTGAAGTCCTCAAGTGCTCAGGTCCCTGGTTTTACCTCTGCAATCTAACCTCTGACCTCTGCAATGTATCAGCCCGCTTTCCTTTAGACTAAAGCCATGTCCCTGCCGGTTTCACGCCTGCGCCGCTGGTTCGCCGCGATCGCGATTTTGATGATAGCGATGGTCGCGGGGATGTATTTCTACGCGCAGTGGAGCGTGCGCAATGCCGTTCGCGCCCTTCCGGCGAAACTCGGCTTGGACATTCAGCAGACTGCCGAAGGGTTTTCCATCTCGAAGTCCTCGGAGGGCCGCACTCAGTTTACTGTCAGCGCTTCGAAAGCCGTGCAATTCAAAGCGGGTGGACTGGCGGACCTGCACAACGTCAAGATTGTCATCTACGGCAAGGATGCCAGCCGCTTCGACCAGGTTACCGGGGATGACTTTGAGTACGATCCCGTGTCGGGCAACGTGACCGCCAAGGGCAGAGTGCTGATTGACCTGGAAGCGAATCCCGAGGGCGTACGGCATTCGGACCAGTCGCCGCCAGAGAAGCCGAGGGCGCCACTTCACCTCGAAACCGATGGCCTGACGTTCAACAAGAACACGGGCGATGCTTCGGCCACGGGCAAGGTCGAATTTCAAACGCCGCAGGCAACCGGTTCGGCGGTGGGCGTTCAGTATGTGGCTAAGACGGGCACGATGAACCTGCTTTCGGCGGTCGTGATGACCGTCAACCGGCCGCAACCGGTGCATCTGAATGCGGATCATGGCGTAATTACCAAGCAGCCTCATCAGGTCGTTCTCACCACGGTGCACATGACGCGGGAGCAACAGGAAGCGTGGTCCGATGAGGCGACGTTTTTTCTGCGGGACGACGACACGGTCGACCACATTGTTGCCGACGGCAATGTGCGGAGCGAGATTCATGGCCGGGCGTCCTCCAACTCGGAAACGCGCGAGCGTTCCGATCGCGCCGAATTGTTTTTGACCGGCTCGCGCAATCTACTCACCACGGCCATTCTCACGGGCAACGTGCAACTCGATTCTCTAGGAGGACAGCCCGCCAACGCCGCCGCCGGACGGGCCACGCTGCACTTTGGCGGAAGTTCTGCCGGGCGGCAACTGTTGAAGACGGTGCATGCCGAAGACGGAGTGCGGATCACGCAGAAGAACAGCCGGAGCGGGACTCTGGTTGCGCCGCCGGCGGCGTCACTTTCCGCGTCATCCTCCTCGTTGTCCCCCGCAATTTCGTCGACTCCGGCGAGAGGGGGCACGCAGGATGTCGAAATGACCGCGCCGGTGATGGACTTTATCGTGAAAGAAGGCCGTCTGCTGGAGCGTGCCGAGACCAGCGGACCGCCGCAGATCGTGATCACGCAGCCGGACGCGAACCAGAAGACGGTGGTTACGGCCGCGAAGTTCACGGCGAAATTCACGGAGCAAAACCGCTTAGCCACGCTGCATGGAGAACCGGGCGCGAAGATTGTCAGCAGCCTGATGGACGCAAACAAGGTCGGAACGAGCAAGCTTGGCTCGACCGGGCTTGGCTCGACTAAGCTTGGATCAACTACGACGGGCGCTTCGGGACAGACGGATCGCGTATCGACCAGCCGGATGCTGGACACCGCCTTTTTTCCAGAAGGCGGCGTCCGGTCGCTCACCCAGACCGGCGGATTCACGTACGTCGATGGCACGGAAAAAGCCTGGGCGCAGCGCGCGGAGTACACGACGGCCGATCAAATGGTGGTGCTGACGGGAACGCCTCGGGTGGTGGACGGCGGCATGACAACGACGGCCCAGACGGTGCGCATCAACCGGGCGACCGGCGACGCCGTCGCCGAGGGCAACGTCAAAAGCACGTACTCCGACCTGCAGGCGCAACCGGATGGCGGGATGCTCGCTTCCTCCGACCCGATCCACGTGACGAGCCGCACCATGACGGCAAATCGTTCCACGGCGATTGCGGTATATACCGGGGATGCCCGCTTGTGGCAAGACGCAAATATAGTGGAGGCCCCCACGCTGCAATTCGATCGCGACCATCGCTCTTTGTTTGCTCAGGGATTTGCTCAGGGAGAGATCGGTGTGGGGACGGGGCTTCGCCCCGTCCGAGCGGGGCAGAGCCCCGCTGCCACACAAGATCCAAGTCAACCGGTTTCTACCGTGCTGGTGCAGGTGGACAAGACGGGAAAAGTGACCCCGATCCACATCACATCCGCGCGTTTGAATTATGCCGATGTGGAGCGGAAAGTCTTCCTGGATGGCGGGGTCACTGCCAAGGAGGAGGACGCAACCATGACGGGACAGCAGATGACGGTATTTCTGCTGCCGCGGAGCCAGCCGAAAGGCGCACCGAACCCTGCGCGGCCCGGGCAGGTGGACCGAATCATCGCGGAAAACAGGGTGGAGATTACGCAGCCGAAGCGGCATGCGACGGGCGAGCGCTTGGTGTACACGTCGGCGGACGACAGGTTCGTCCTGACGGGCGGACCGCCTAGCATTTTTGATGCCGAACGGGGCAAAACTACGGGCGATTCGTTGACTTTCTACAGACGCGATGATAGGGTGCTCGTGGATGGAAGGGAAACGTCCCCGGCGGTCACGCGGACGGAAGTGGCAAGATAAATGCATACGCTCGCTACCGACGAAATTAGCAAGAGTTATCGTCGCCGACAGGTAGTAAGCGGAGTAAGTCTTCAGGTTCTACAGGGCGAGGTGGTGGGCCTTCTGGGACCAAACGGAGCTGGAAAGACCACTTCCTTCTATGCCATCGTAGGTCTGGTTCCTCCCGACACTGGCAGGGTGTTATTTGACGACGAAGATATCACTAGCGTTCCCATGTACTTACGGGCGCGCCAGTACGGCATCAGTTATCTCCCACAAGAAGCTTCGATTTTTCGGAAGCTGACGGTCGAGGAAAACATCCTGGCCGTGCTGGAAGTCCAACCTATTTCCTGGCATGAACGCCGGGAAAGGGCGGAAAAGCTGATTGACCAGCTCGGACTGGAACATATCCGGCAGAATCGCGGGTATGCGCTGTCGGGCGGGGAACGGCGGCGGGTAGAAATCGCGCGATCACTCTGCATCAGTCCCACGTTTATTTTGCTGGATGAGCCGTTTTCGGGCATCGATCCGATCGCGGTGCTGGATCTGCAAAAAATCATTTCCGATCTACGCGCGAGCGGGATTGGCATCTTAATCACGGACCACAACGTCCGCGAAACGCTATCGGTGACGGACCGGGCGTACATCATTAACGAGGGGCGGATTTTCCGCTCCGGTACACCGGAGGAGTTGGGGAGTGACCCGGAGGTACGTCGGGTTTATTTGGGGGAAAGCTTTTCATTAGTGTGAGGAAGCAATTGCCAGTAGCCAGTTCCCAGTTGCCAGTGAACTTGGCCCTAACTGACAACTGACATCTGGCGACTGTTTCTAGTTACCAAGGCGTGGGCATACTGACCTTTCGTGACCCCGCGATCCACCTCGGTGCATGAGAAGCTAAATTTTCCACCACCCGATGCACTGGGACATTACCTTGCAGGGTGGGTGGGGATCATAAAATTCTAGGGAGAAATGGTGCTACTTCAGCACAAACTGAACGTCAAGTTGTCGCAGCGGCAGATTCTGACGCCGGGTCTGGTGCAAATGGTGTCGGTGCTCGCGCTCAACAAGCTCGAGCTCAAGGACATGATCAACGCCGAGATGGTCGAGAACCCGGTTCTGGAAGAACTGGAAGACGCCGTCCCCATGCTCGATGACGTTGGCCGCCAGGAGGAAGAACGCGACCGGCTATCCGCCAAGGCAACCACGCCGGAAGAAGGCCCGCCGACCATCGGCGATGAGAAGAAGGATCCCTTCGAGGAGATCGATTTTGGCTCGTTCTTCCAGGACTATCTGGATCCCGGGTATCGCAGCTCGGGCGAAATGGAAGAGATCGAGAAGCCTTCGTTCGAGAATTTCCTGTCGAAGCCGGGGAACTTGAGCGATCACCTGCTCTGGCAACTGGGAGCGATTTCGGTGCGACCGCCGGTGCACCAGGCCGCGGAATTGATTATCGGGAATCTGAACGAGGAAGGATACCTGATTGCCAGCGATGAAGAATTGCTGGGAATCGCTCCGGTCGCGGCCCCCGAGGCC
>JBEKGV010000533.1:0-4218 GCA_050012615.1 Acetobacteraceae bacterium
GCCGGTGTGTCCCGGGTGGTGATCGAGCGTCCGGCGAAGAAGCCGCGCGTTACCATCTACGCGGCGCGGCCTGGCGTTGTGATCGGCAAGAAGGGTCAGGACATCGAGGTCCTGAAGAAAGAACTCGGCAAGATGGCGAACGCCGAGGTGTCGCTGAACATCGTCGAGATCCGCAAACCGGAAATCGACGCGACGCTGATCGCCGAGAACATCGCGCAACAGTTGGAGCGCCGGGTGGCGTTCCGGCGGGCGATGAAGCGGGCGGTCCAGTCGGCGATGCGTCTCGGCGCTCTGGGCATCCGGATCAATTGCGGCGGCCGGCTCGGTGGCGCGGAAATCGCCCGGGTCGAGTGGTACCGCGAAGGCCGCGTGCCGTTGCACACGTTGCGCGGCGACGTGGATTACGGCGTCGCGACGGCGAAGACGACCTATGGCACCTGCGGCGTGAAGGTCTGGGTGTTCAAGGGCGAGATCATGCAGCACGACCCGATGGCGCAGGACCGCCGCGCGGCCGAGCAGGCGCCCCAGCGGTAATTGGGCAAAGGTAGACGACGATGCTCTCCCCCAAACGCTCGAAGTATCGCAAGCAGCACAAGGGCCGGATCCATGGTCTGTCCAAGGGCGGCTTCACGCTGACCTTCGGCACCTATGGGCTCAAGGCGTTGCAGCCGGAGCGGATCACCGCGCGTCAGATCGAGTCGGCTCGCCGTGCGATCACCCGCGCGATGCGCCGGACCGGCCGGGTCTGGATCCGGATCTTCCCGGATGTGCCGGTGTCGACCAAGCCGGCCGAGGTCCGCATGGGCTCCGGCAAGGGCTCTCCCGAATTCTGGGTGGCGCGCGTGGCGCCCGGCCGGATCATGTTCGAAATCGACGGCATCACGCCGGAACTGGCGCGCGAGGCGCTGACGCTTGGCGCCGCCAAGCTGCCGATCAAGACGAAGTTCGTCACGCGGATAGGAGACGCCTGAAATGGCAAAGGCCGCGCTGCACAAAATTGGCGACATTCGAGCGAAGACTCCGGATGAGCTCGCCGCGTTGCTGCTGGATCTGCGCAAGGAACAATTCAATCTGCGTTTTCAGCGCGCCACCGGGCAGAACGAGGGTCTGGGCCGGGTGAAGCAGGCGCGGCGCGAGATCGCCCGGATCAAGACGATCCAGGGTCAACACAAGCGGGACGCGGTGAAGACCGCGTCTCCGGCGTAGGAGAGGGTCGGCGATATGCCCAAACGCGTGCTGACCGGACGTGTGACGAGCGACAAGATGAACAAGACCGTGACGGTGCTTGTCGATCGCCGCGTCATGCATCCGCTGTACAAGAAGTTCATTCGGCGCTCGAAGAAATACGCCGCGCATGATGAGGCAAACCTCTGCAAGGTCGGCGACACCGTGCGCATCGAGGAATGCCGCCCGATCAGCAAGCGCAAGACCTGGACGGTGGTGGAGCGGAACGGTCAGCCAGCTGGCGAAACGGCGTCGTCTCTTGAAGGAGTCGCGGCATGATCAGCGCGGAATCCACCCTCGACGTCGCCGACAATTCCGGCGCGCGCAAGGTGTTGTGCATCAAGGTGCTCGGCGGCTCGAAGCGCAAGACCGCCTCGGTCGGCGACGTGATCGTCGTATCGATCAGGGAGGCGATCCCGCGCGGCAAGGTGAAGAAAGGCGACGTTCACCAGGCGGTGATCGTGCGCACATCGTATCCGGTGCGCCGGCCCGACGGCTCGGCCATTCGCTTCGACCGCAATGCCGCGGTGCTGATCAACAAGCAGATGGAGCCGATTGGCACACGCATCTTTGGTCCGGTGGTGCGGGAACTGCGTGCGCGCAGGTTCATGAAGATCATCTCTCTGGCGCCGGAGGTACTGTAACGATGGCCGCGCGCATTCGCAAAGGCGACACGGTCGTGGTGATCAGCGGCGTCCACAAGGGCCGTCGCGGCGAGGTCGCCGTGATGATGCCGAAGGAAGAACGGGCGATCGTGTCGGGCGTGAACATGGCGACCCATCACGTCAAGCCGACCCGTATGGGCGAACAAGGCGGCATTCAACGGCGCGAGGCGGCGATCCATTTGTCGAACCTGATGCTGATCGACCCAAAGTCGGAAAAGCCAACCAAGGTCGGGTTCCGGATCCTGGAGGACGGCCGCAAGGTCCGCGTCGCCCGGAAGACCGGCGAAGTGATCGAGAGTTGAGGCACCAACGATGAGTGGAACAAGGAAATCAGGCGGCAAGGCGGGCGCCAAATCCGGCGCCAAAGCAGGTGCCAAGAAAGCCGCGGGCGGTCGCGGCGCACAGGGTGCTCCGCCGCCAGGCCGGGAAGAACGCCGCGCGGCACGCATGCAGGAGACGGGCGGCGTCGCCGAGCCGAAAGCCTCCTCGGGCGAGATGACGCGCTTTCACAAACGCTACGTGGAAGAAGTGCGGGATAAATTGCGTGCCGAGTTTGGCTATACGAACCCGATGCAGGTGCCGCGGCTGGAAAAAATCGTCATCAACATGGGCGTTGGTGAGGCGACCGGCGATCAGAAGAAGCTCGACGCGGCCGTCACGGAACTCACGCTGATCGCGGCGCAGAAGCCGGTGAAGACGGTGGCGAAGAAGGCGATCGCCGGGTTCAAAATCCGCAAAGGTTTGCCGATCGGCTGCAAGGTCACGCTGCGCAAGGCTCGGATGTATGAGTTCATGGACCGGCTGGTCACGATCGCGTTGCCAAGAGTGCGAGACTTCCGCGGCATCCAGGGCAAAGGGTTCGACGGCCGGGGTAATTTCGCGATGGGTCTCAAGGAACAGATCATCTTCCCGGAGATCAACTACGACCGCGTCGAGGACGTGCGTGGGATGGACATCCAGTTCGTCACCACCGCGAAAACCGATGCTGAGGCGAAAGCGTTGCTGAAGGCTTTCGATCTGCCGTTCGCTAACTGATCACGTCATCCCCCGGCTTGTCCGGGGGACCTCGACCCCTCGGACGAACTGAGGGATTGGTAAAGGAAAGAAGACAGGATGGCCAAAGTTTCGCAGGTCAACCGAAACAAGATGCGTGAGCGCATGGCGGGCCGTGACAAAGGCAAGCGCAAGGCGCTCAAGGATATCGTCATGGACCGGACATTGCCGGTCGAGGACCGCTTCAACGCGTCGCTCAAACTCGCCCAACTGCCGCGCAACGGCGCGAAGGTGCGGGTGCGGCTGCGCTGCGAAATCACGGGCCGGGCGCGGGGCAATTACCGCAAATTCAAGTTGTGCCGTATCGCGTTGCGCGACCTCGCCAGTGCCGGGCAGATCCCCGGCATGGTCAAGGCCAGCTGGTAAGAAAGGGACCGGACCGCCATGTCACTCTCCGATCCCCTGGGCGATATGCTCACTCGGATTCGCAACGCGCAGCGTGCACGTCACTCGATGTGCATGTCGCCGGCCTCGCAGTTAAGAGCCAACGTGCTCGGCGTGTTGAAGCGCGAGGGCTTCATTCGCGGTTACTCGGCCGAGGAACTTCGGCCGGGCGTCGCGCGATTGAAGATCGAGCTGAAATATAACGAGGGCGAACCGGTCATCAAGGACATCACGCGTGTGTCCCGGCCCGGCCGGCGCGTCTACTCGAAGATCAAGGAACTGCCCAGGGTTTACGCTGGCCTGGGCATCTCCATCCTGTCCACGCCGCGTGGCGTGATGAGCGATGCCGAGGCCCGCGCCGCCAATGTCGGCGGCGAAGTCCTCTGCCGCGTGTTCTGACGGAGACGATCGATGTCACGCGTTGGCAAATATCCGGTTGAGCTTCCCGCGGGCGTGCAGGTCGCGATCTCGTCTGGAATCCTGACGGCGAAGGGTAGGCTCGGGGAACTGACGCTGCCGCTGACCGACCTTGTCGAGGCGAAGGTCGACGGCAACAAAGTGACGGTCGCGCCGAAAACCAAAGAGACGAGATCGCGTATGATGTGGGGCACCACGCGGGCGCTGATCGCCAACATGGTGAAGGGGGTTTCCACCGGCTATACGAAGTCGCTGGAGATCACCGGCACTGGTTATCGCGCGGCGGTCGCTGGAAAGAACCTGGAGATGAACCTGGGTTTCTCGCACCCCGTGGTTTATCCGATCCCGGCCGGCATCAAGATCACCTGCGAGCGTCCGACCGCGATCAAGGTGGAAGGGGTGGACAAGCGCCTCGTCGGTCAGGTCGCCTCGGAGATCCGTTCGTTCCGTCCGCCGGAGCCGTACAAGGGCAAGG
>JBEKGV010000534.1:0-4210 GCA_050012615.1 Acetobacteraceae bacterium
GCAGGCTACATCGGCAGCCACATGCTGGTTGAGCTGCTTGATATTCGCGAGCACCTCGTACTACTCGATACTCCGCCGGCTTTGCCTGGTCGATCCCTGATGGAGTACCACTGGTCGTCGGGGAAAGCGGCGATCAGGCGTTCGTTACTGGTCTCATCCGCGAGTACGATGTCGAGGCGATCATCCACTGCGCCGCGTCGCACGCCATTCAGCCGTGGGAGTAACGACAATCCGTCGCGCTGAATTGACTGAGAGTGAAACGTCGATGACCGCGGCTAATAGTCAGGCCGTTCGCCGGGCATTAGAATCAGCCGGCGTCGAGTTCATCGACGAGAACGGCGGGGGCCCCGGGGTGCGGCTACGGAAGCGGCAATTAAAGAAGAGCTAGTGTTTGCTTCCCACGTTTGATGGCGGCGAGCACGCGTTTTGGGTCGGCGGTCCACACGAACGGTTTGGGATCTGCGGTTGCCTCTGCGACGAAACGGATGATGGCGACTTCGGGCGATTTGCGAATCGTCTGAACGAATCAGGCCACTAGTTTTGGTAGGTGTGGTGGCCCCGCTGCGGAACGAAGTAAGTTGCAACCGGGAATGCCGAACAGCTCGCGGGGCAATCCGGTCAGCAGACGTGGTGTCTAAGCCCGAATGGCGCTTGAGCCAACACTGGCGAGCCCGTGTCGCAAGATTTCGGAACTACTCCATTGCTCCACCACGCGCTCCGTGTTGGACAGATCGTGCTTGGCGCTTTCGGCGGTTCGACAGTATCGGTCTTCGCGATTGCGGTGGCCCCCCGGCCATCGTCAAATTCGTCGGTGGTACGCCCGACGCTTGGATCGCTAATACTCCCAGAAATGATCGAGACATTGCAGTCAAAGATTTACTTCAATTCGGAGGTCAACTTGGGAATCTCTAGCAAATCAGCATATTGTTAGAGCGTTGGGAGGCAAGTTGAATGACGGTTCTGGTGACCGGCGGAGCCGGCTATATCGGCAGCCACATGGTGCTCGAACTGCTCGACGTTTGCGAGAACGTAGTGGTGCATCTGTCAACTGGATTTGTTTGGGCCGTTGCCGAAGGTGTACCGATCATTGTCGGTGAGAGCGGCGATCAGCCGCTGGTTGGCCGCCTCATCCGCGAATATAACATAGACGCAATTATCCACTTCGCAGCGTCCGCTATCGTTCCCGACTCGGTCTCCGATCCACTTGGTTATTATCGGAACAACACCTCAAATTCGCGCGGGCTTATTGAATGCGCAGTAAACAATGGTGTGCAAAGCTTCATCTTTTCCTCGACGGCCGCGGTCTATGGCAATCCGGCCGAAATTCCGGTGAAGGAAGATGCCACGAAGCAGCCGATCTCCCTGCACCCTGAGCATCCGCGGCAAAAATTTCGCTTGCTGCGATGACATTCCGGGTCGGGTCATCAACTGCCGCGCGAGCTGGCCGGAGACGGGGCAGCTTTACCCCTGTAAGCAGACACGGCGGTCGTTCGCTATCGCGGCGGTTCAGGGCTCACTTTCAGACTCACGCGCCGCAGGATGATCGGCGTGAAATGAAAAGACCGCCTCGCGGCGGTCTCTCCGAAATCCGATTAGGTACTTTGATCAGGAGACGGAGGTACCAATGGCCTTACGCTTTTTGCGCCCAGCAATCAGCCCAAACACACCGAGACCGCCCGCGAAGAGCGGCAGAGCGGCGGGCAGTGGGGTCGCCAATTCACCGAGGGAAGTAGTCCAGGTGCCGCCCATTTGCGTTTCACCATAGTAAAAACCGCCACTGGGATTAGCAGCAAAAGGGCCACTGATACCGATACCACTATAAAAGACGTACAAGCCAAACCCTTGGCAGTTGGTTTGGAATGGGTTGCAACCTGCCGGCGATTGGATCAAATTATTGCCACCTTCAACAATAACCTGAGGAAGAGCCCCACTCACGTCGAAATTGTTATAACCCGTCGGGATCACGAATGATAAACCGCTAAGTGTCGTGGACCCAGCGGGGGCTGTGATGGCGAACGACTCCGCCACAATATCGCTGTTATAGAGTTGGACGCCGGGATCGGGTGCGACCCCAAAAAGACCGTTGGATACCGTAGCCGAAGTGAAGTCCGCGACGGGAATCGAAAAGGAACCGTCAGCGTTCCAGCCAAGATTACTGAGGGGATTGCCGGTAAACGTAAACACGTACACGCTCTCCGCGAAAGATTGTGAGGGCGATGCGACGTTCATCCCGAACGACACGGCAAGGATCAGCGCGAAACTCGCCGCAGAGTATCTTAAGCGTACCATATTAGCCTCAGCCCGTTGAAGGCATTCTCGTGCCAGCGTTATTTTAACACCGTTGCAGACGCGTAGGAGAAGTCAAGGGGCTGTGCCGCGGTTAGCGTGATTTGCTAATTTTCGCTAGCGAGATTGTCGTTTTGGTGTCAGGCATCGTTGGCCGCTTAATAGGACAGAATTGCTGACCTAACACCGGCTGGCGGACGGCTCGACTGCTGCGATGACACTCCGCTTCCGATAATGGAATGGTCCGGCCGTGCTCCTGCCCCGCCAGCGATCGAAGCTGGCAAGGGGTGTGAATAGGCCTCCAAATGTGACCCCTTCAACAGAAGCAAGATCAATGCGTTGGCGTGCCGATCGGCGTGCGTCTGTCACGAGCGTCTGGACCAATCCGCCAGACCCATTCAGGGAGGCGTTATCTGACGTAAACGTTGCTCCGGGATATTCTATCGTCCAGATGGCCAATTGGACGGCTGCTGAAATGAGAGAATTATCATTGATATTCCCATCGCCCCATTCGATTAGACGTCGCGCGTGCGAAAACGCTGCTAGCTGCGCAGGATCGGGCGGCGCCGTTCTCAGTGCTTTCCACCAGCTATTGGTCGCTGATTGTCTCTGTGACGTCAGAGATACTCAGATGGCTCGGGCGGTGGGGGCCCGCGCGCCATTGGGGATTGTGGTCGGCGCCTTGTTGAGCGCTTCAACCGCAAAGCCCGCCGCAGCCTTATACCCCGCCATGAAGTCGGAGCGCTCCCTGGGCGGGATAACATCGTCGATGTTGTCGAACGTGCCACCACAGCGTTCATCGACCACGTTGAGCAGCCCGAACGGCCCGGCGCCGCGATTGCGCAGGATCAGCTGCGAGATGGGACCGCACAGCCTGTTATCATAAGCGGCAAGTGCCTCCTGCGTGACCCCGTGCTCGACCATGGCGGCGCCGAGGATGCGGGCATCGACAATGGCCTGGCTTCCGCCGTTGGAGCCGGTCGGATACATGGCGTGGGCGGCATCGCCAAGTAGCGCCACCGGACCATCGCGCCACGTGGGGACCGGATCGCGGTCAATCATGGGGTTTTCAAAAGCGCCGTCTGCCTGTCTGATCAAGGCCGGCACATCGAGCCAGTCCCAGGTCCAGCCCCCGAAATGGTGAAGGAAATCGTCGATGCCCACCTGCCGGAACCAGCCACGCTGCTTCCATCCCTCCGTGTTGTCCATCGTGACCTCCGCGATCCAGTTGATCATCGACAGGCCAGTCCGGGGCTCGGGATGCGAAATCGGATAAAAGACGATCCGCTGGCGATGCGTGCCAAGCCCGACGAAGGAGGCGCCGGTACGTATTGGCTTCGCCCAAGTCGTTCCGCGCCACATCACCGCGCCACCCCAGTGAATCGGCGGCTGCGCGGGATGCATCTGCGCCCTGACGATCGAGTTGATGCCCTCTGCGCCGATGAGCAGAGCGCCCTCCGCCTCGGAGATCGAACTGTCGGCGTTTTCGATGAGCGCGCTCACGCTGCCGTCGCGGTTCTTTCGGTAGCCGGTCACCCGGCTCGCCAGCCTGACCGCCTCCGCCCCGATCCGCTTCACCACTTTTTCGTGCAGCAGCATGTGGAACTGGCCACGATGAACTGCGTATTGGGGCCAGTTGTAGCCGGCCAAGATTCCTCGTGGCTCAGAGTAGATGTCGTTGCCGTTAAGCCCGACCAGCGCCCACTCTTTTGCCGGCAATCCCACCCGGTCGAGATCCTCCTGGGTGATCCCCAGATCGTAGAGTTCGCGCACGGCGTTGGGCTGCAGATTGATGCCAACGCCGAGCGGGCGTAACTCCCGGACAGCTTCGAAGACGATGCAGCGCACGCCGATTTGGTGGAGCGTCAGAGCCGTCGCCAGCCCGCCGATGCCGCCGCCGGCGATTATCACAGGGCTATTCTTC
>JBEKGV010000535.1:0-4207 GCA_050012615.1 Acetobacteraceae bacterium
CCGCTCATGCACGTCGCCAAAGTGCCCGCCAATATGGAGCGCATGCCGAGACTGACGACCTCGTGTCGCCGCTCCGGCACCATGGCGCCGAGACCGCCGATCATGATCCCCAGACTGCCGAAATTGGCGAAGCCGCAAAGTGCATATGTCAGAATCATGCGAGTGCGCGGTGAGAAACTGTCCGGCGGGAGATGCGAAAAATCCAGATAGGCAACGAACTCGTTCAGCACGGTCTTGGTCGCCATCAGCATCGCGCCAGCTTCGGTCTCGCTCCAGGAAACGCCGATCAGCCAAAGCAGTGGCCGGAAGGGCAGGGCGAACAGGCGCTGCAACGTTATGGGCGCGTCGTTCCACTCGGGAAACAAGCCGAGGCCCATGTTCGACAAGGTCACCAGCGCTACGGTCACCAGCAATGTGGCGACGATCGCCGCGAGGATCGGCACGCCATCCATCGTGCCTTTGACCAGCGCGTCCATCGCGCCGACTGGTTTGTCATGGATCACAAAGCTGGCTTCCCCCGGCTCAGGACGGTCGAACGGCACCATCAGCGCGGCGACCGCCAGCGCGGCCGGTGTGGAAATCACCGACGCGATCAGGATGTTTCCCAGGGCGTTCGGCACGACGGGCGCCAGAAATGAGGCGTAGATCACCATGACTGTCCCCGCCACGCCGGCCATGCCGCAGGTCATCAGCGCGAACAGCTCACCTCGCTGCATGCGGGCGAGGTAAGGACGCACCAGCAACGGCGCCTCGATCATGCCGACAAAGACATGCACCGCGGCACCCAAAGCCAGCGGCCCGCCGAGGCCGAGTACCCGGCGCAACAGCCGGGCGAACAGCCCTGTCACAACCTGCATGACGCCCCAGTGGAACAACAGAGACGCAAGCGCACTGATGGTGAGCACCAGAGGCAATGCCTGAAACGCGAGAATAAAACTGGCACCCGGATGGGTTTCCACGAACGGCAACGGCGGCCCGGCGAGATAGCCGAATACGAATGCCGTCCCGGCCTCGGTCGCTCGATTGAGCGCGGAGGCGGTGTCGTTCAACAAGAACATCGCCCGGTTGGCAGCCGGAATGCCAATGAACAACAGCGCACCCAGTAGTTGCAGGATCAGTCCGCCCGCTACGGTACGCCAGGGGATTTGACGCCGGTTCTCGGAGCACAGCCACGCGATGACCAGCAGTCCGAATACACCCAGATAAGCGCGCGGCATGGCTCACCGCTCCCCTGGGCGGACAACATGATCCAGCCACGATTAGCGCGTCGGCGCGGCCGCCGACAGACCCGCGATCGCTCGACGGATCGGCATGACGCGGGGCTGTCATCACTCTATGACGGAGTGGTGTATGCCCTGACCGCCTTCGGCCTTGCAGCCGTCTCCGCCATGCTGGTGTGCTATGCGTTCGAGGATCGCTCGCCGTGGTGGGTTCTTGGATTTGGCATGGCTTGCAGTCTCGGTTCGATCTACGGGTTTTTTCAAGGCGCGTGGCCGTTCGGGGTGGTCGAGGCCGTGTGGGCGGTGGTCGCTGTCCGGCGCTGGTGGCGGAGGCGCAAGGCAGGCTGACATTTCGCCCACTGACGCGATCTCGGACGTCGCCTGGTAATGAGCATCAGTTCGCGGCGGCATTTCGGAAGGTGGCAGGAAAAACAAACACCCTATTTCAGCGAGATCGCCGATAAGGCGGTGGGAGCGTTGGCCCCAGATTTCCTTGGTGATCGCGTCAGGAAACCTGTTCGTCCCTGCTGACGAATTGCCCGAGGGAGCGTCGTTTCTTCCCAAACCATACGATATGCGACGTGTGGTTCACGTCATCCGTGAAACGCGTCGAAACCAATAAGGATTCGAACTCGGGTCCGGCCGCGCTTTGTGTCACTGTTGGAACGGACTTCTGTAGTTGGGGTCGTATTGCCTGCGACGGGCGTCATAGGCGTCTGGCGATTGCAAATCCTGTTGGCGTAGTTGGTGCTTGTGATACTCATGGCCGGCGATGCAGCCGCCAACTGCCCCAAGCACCCCGTGACCCGCCATATGGCCTGCCAGCGCGCCCGCGGCAGCCCCCGAAATGCATCCGAGAGCATGGGCCGGACGGGTCGTGGCCGCACTCAAACCCAGCAGCATCACGGCGGTGAAAATCGCGGTTCGCATGGTTCGCTCCTTCACTTCGCCAACGGTTGTTTGCGGAAGTTTGTCGTGTCGCCGCCACTGACGAGGCGAAGCACCTTGCCGCCCCTGATCAGGGTGTAGTCGTCTTCCTCGACCTGCGCGGCTCCGTGCTCCGCGGTCGTTTTGGACGTTATGGGCTTGAACACCAGTTTTCCGGCGGTGTCGCTGGACTTGGTCTGGTCGTAAGTGCCCGCCATTTCAGCGACCACTTTCTTGTTCTGGACGGTTTCGCTGGACCAGTGGCCATCGACGAGGATGTCCATCACTATGATGACACCATGACCCGGGTCGCTTTGCCATTGACCCGCGATACTTTCGTCCGCCATGGCGAGCGTCGGACATAGCGCCAGAACGGCGGCAAACAGCAGTCGTCGCACGGTAAACTCCCGGAAAAATTGTGAGGTTGAAGTGGGGTGGCCGCTATCTACCGGATTGTCCCACGATCAGGCAAGCCAAAGGCGGCACGACGATCAATCTGGCTCGATGCCCACGCTCATGGGTCTGCGACGGCGGCGCACTCCAGGCCGCCGTCCAACCGTCAAAAACAAAGACCTGGCGTGCAACAAACAGGCTCAGGCGGCCGAACGCATCCCTTGCCGACCCGACGGCCGGGATTGCCATCTCCCCGGCCCACCCCGGCGATTTTGCTGCGGTTGCTGGCGTGGTTGATTGGTCTCAGGCGGGATCTCGCCCACCACCGGGATCTTCTCGCCCATCAGCCGCTCGATCTGCCGCAGGGTCGACCTCTCGCCTGGATCGCAGAACGCGATCGCGATGCCCTCGGCGCCGGCACGAGCAGTACGGCCGATCCGATGGACATAGCTCTCGGGTTCAGCCGGCAGGTCGAAGTTGATCACGTGCGAGACACCCGTCACGTCGATGCCGCGCGCCGCGATGTCCGTGGCGACCAGCACGCGCGCACGGCCGGTTTTGAAGTCACGCAGCGCGCGCTCCCGTTGCGGCTGGCTTTTGTTGCCGTGGATCGCGTCGACCTGTACGCCGGTCGCCTCCAGCCGCTCGGCCACTTTGTTGGCGCCGTGCTTGGTGCGGGTAAAGACGAGGACCCGTTTGAACGCCGGCTCGCGCAACAGTTCCGCCAGCAGCGCCTGCTTCCCCGACGTCGGCACAAAGCGCACCGACTGGGCGATTTTGGGCGTGGTGGCCTCCTCCCGAGCAATTTCGACCCGCACCGGATCGCGCAGCAGACTGGCGGCGAGCGACGCGATCTCGGCCGGCATTGTCGCCGAGAACAGCGCCGACTGACGGCGTGAGGGCAACGCGCTCACGATGTGCCGGATGTCCTTGATGAAGCCGAGGTCGAGCATGCGGTCGGCCTCATCGAGAACGAAGCGTTCCGCTGTCGCGATCGACAGTTCCCGTGTGTTCATCAGATCGCGCACGCGGCCTGGCGTTCCGATCACGATTTCGGCGCCGCGGCGCATGGCCTCGCATTGGCGGAACCGGCTGGCACCGCCGATGATGACAACTGTTCGGATGCGCGCGCCCGCGCTGAGCGAGCGGATGGCTTCGTCGATCTGCAGCGCCAGTTCCCGCGTCGGCGCCAGGATCAGCGCTCTGGTTTGAAACGGTGCGGGACGCCGAGGCTCCGCCATCAGATGGGTCAGGATCGGCAGCGCGAAGGCGAAGGTCTTGCCGCTGCCGGTTTGCGCGATGCCCAGAAGGTCCCGCCCCTTGAGCAGCGGAGGGATGGCATCGACCTGGATTGGAGTGGGAGACGTGAATTTGTGCGCCGTCAGCGCATGCAGCAGGCTATCGGGCAGGCCGAGGCCCGCGAAGTTCGTACTTGTCACGAGGGATGAATGCTCCAGCACCAGCCACGCCGGTGCCTGTTGTCCATGTCCCAGCGCGATAATTGGGGACGGACGGTCGGTGGATGAGAAATTCCCGGAAGACGGCCAGCCGGCAAGCATGCCAACAGGGGCGTCAATCACGCGATCCTGGAATGACGAGCGCGTATATCGTTGCGCGGCACCACGAATGCAAGGAAATTCGGCAACGGGATCCAGAACGTCACCGAA
>JBEKGV010000536.1:0-4192 GCA_050012615.1 Acetobacteraceae bacterium
GCCGCCGCGGTATCGTTGGTTTGGATTGGTCAGGGCCACGCCCAGGCCGCCGCGGAGGCGCGTCAACCCGTCACTGAACTTTACGAGGCGCTTGAGGCCGCGATGCAAATGGGCCGCGGCGTGCCGTTTCAGCAGCGGTTCGACCGGCTCGCCCCGGTGATCGACCGCACTTTCAATCTCGATGCGATCTTGCAAACGTCCATCGGGCTACGCTGGGCCTCGTTGAGCGAGACTGCCCGCCAGACCCTGTTCACCGTGTTCCGGGCGTTCACGGTGGCCAGCTATACCGCCAATTTCGACAACAACGGCGGCGAGAAGTTCGAAGTTCTGCCGCAAACCCGGACTTCCGGGGCGGATATCATCGTGGAGACCAAGCTCATCGCCTCGAGCGGGGAGCCGATCCGGATCGATTACGTGATGCGCAACGGTCCTGGCGGTTGGCGCATCGTGGACGTGCTGCTCGATGGTTCGATCAGCCGGGTGGCCGTGCAACGGTCCGATTTCCGCTCGCTGCTGGCGTCCGGGGACCCCAACCCGCTGATCGACAGCCTGAGACGGAAAGTTGCGGATCTTTCCGGCGGGGCCATACGCCTGTCATGACGACGACCGGCCGCTGAGGCTGTGGGTCCGCTACTGACGGTTTTGACAGGTGCCTTCGCCACATTATCGGCGATTGGGGTGTTGCAGGTCGTGGCCGGATGGGTCGCGGTCGTCCGCTTCGTACAATCGAAACCGAGCGCGCCGGTTCGTTCCGGTCCGATCACGGTACTCAAGCCTTTGCACGGACAGGAGCCACTGTTGGCCGAGGCGCTGGCGACGCTCTGCGAGCAAGACTACCCGGCGGGCTATCAGATCGTGTTCGGCGTGCAGGATCATACGGACGGCGCGGTCCCGGTCGTGCGGGCGCTTCAGGCCAGATATCCCGGCCGGGACATGGAGTTGGTCGTCGACGCCGCGCGGCACGGCGCCAATCCCAAAATCGGCAATCTCATCAATATGCTACCCATGGCACGGCATGACATTCTGGTCATCGCGGACTCCGACGTCCATGCGCGGCCCGATTATTTGCGGCGGCTGGCCGATGCCCTCGGCCAGCCTGGCGTGGGACTCGTCACGACGCTTTATACCGGGCTGCCAGCGTTCCGGAGCCTGGCGGGTTTTTTGGGCGCCACCCAGATCACCCACGGTTTCCTGCCGGGCGCGCTTCTGGGCCGCGTTCTCGGGCGGCACGACTGTCTGGGTGCGACAATGTGCCTGAGCCGGGACACCCTGACGCGAATCGGCGGGCTTGCGACGCTGCGGGACCACCTGGCGGACGACAACGTATTGGGCCGGCGCGTTCGGGCCGAAGGCCTCGACGTGGTGCTTGCCCATACGATCGTCGCGACCACGGTTCCGGAACGCCGGATCTCCGCCCTATGGAAGCACGAACTACGGTGGGCCAGAACCATTCGGGCGCTCGCGTCCGTGGGTTTCGCCGCTTCGATCCTGCAGTACCCGCTGTTCTGGGCGATCCTGGCCGTGATCGCATCCGGAGGTGCCGTCTGGACATGGGCTTTGACCCTGGGCGTTTGGGCGATCCGTGCTCTCGCGGTCACAGAGATCGATCGGGCACTGCGAGGGATGCCTGGTGGGCTTGCATTCCGCTCCCCGGTCTGGCTCTTGCCATCGCGGGATCTGCTGTCAGTCGCCGAGTGGATCGCAAGCTTCGCCGGACGCCGGGTCGACTGGCGCGGATTGAAGCTTGAGGCCGACACGCCATCTCCACTTACGCCACGTGAGCTCACCGCGAACGACGCCCCGCAAGTGGACTTCAACCCTGAGGACCTCACCCCCGAGGATCTCGCCAACGGATCACACGCGCGATGATGAAGACCCTTTTTCTGCAACCGCCTTCATTCGATGGGTTCGACGGCGGCGCCGGCTCGCGGTACCAGGCGCGGCGGGAGATCAAGTCGTTCTGGTTTCCGACCTGGCTCGCGCAACCGGCGGCGCTCGTGCCCGGCAGCAAGTTGATCGATGCACCGCCCGCGCGCACCAGTCTGCAGGCGGTCGTTACGGCGGCTCGGACCCATGAGCTTTGTGTGATCCACACTTCAACTCCGTCGTTCGCCTCGGACGTGCGGGTCGCGGCGGCACTGAAGGATGCCAATCCGTCGCTGAAGATCGGGTTCGTCGGCGCGAAAGTCGCGGTGCAACCGACCGAGAGCCTGGCCAATGGCCCGCCGATCGATTTTGTCGCGCGTAACGAATTCGACTTCACCATCAAAGAGGTCGCCGAGGGCCGCGACTGGAGCGCGATCGATGGGATTTCGTATCGCAACAAAGCCGGCGTGGTGGTGCACAACAAGGACCGCGCGATCCTGGAAGACATGGATCAACTGCCGTTCGTGACCGAGGTCTATAAGCGGGATCTGCGGATCGAAGATTACTTCATCGGTTATCTGATGCATCCGTACGTGTCGCTTTACACCGGCCGCGGCTGCAAATCGCGCTGCACGTTCTGCCTCTGGCCGCAGACCGTGGGCGGACACAATTATCGTGTCCGCTCTCCCGGACATGTCGCCGAGGAAATCCGGCTGGCGAAGTCGTATTTTCCGCAAGTGAAGGAAATCTTTTTCGACGACGATACGTTCACCGATAACCTGCCGCGCGCCGAGGCGATCGCGAAGGAACTCGGCAAGATGGGCGTGACGTGGTCGTGCAACGCCAAGGCCAACGTGCCGCGCGAGACGCTGAAAGTGCTGAAGGATAACGGGCTGCGGTTGTTGCTGGTCGGCTATGAAAGCGGCAACCAGCAGATCCTTTACAACATCAAGAAAGGCATGCGGATCGACGTCGCTCGTAAATTCACTCAGGACTGTCACGAACTGGGCGTTAAAATCCACGGCACGTTCATCCTTGGCTTGCCGGGGGAGACGAAGGAAACGATCGAGGAAACGATCCGCTTCGCCACCGATATCAATCCGCATACGATCCAGGTGTCGCTCGCGGCGCCCTATCCGGGGACGTTCCTTTATAAGCAGGCGGTCGACAACGGCTGGCTGGACGCGGAACATGCCGAGCTGGTCGATGATGAGGGAATCCAGATCGCGCCGTTGTCGTATCCGCATCTGTCGCACACCGAGATTTTCGACAACGTGGAGACGTTCTACAAACGATTCTATTTCCGCGCGCCGAAAATCGCCTCGATCGTGGGCGAGATGGTGCGGAGCCCGCAAATGATGAAGCGGCGGCTGCGTGAGGGGGTGGAGTTCTTCCAGTTCCTGCGGGAGCGGCATAAGGCGGCGTGATCGTGGGCGGCAACGGATGATTAACGAGTTCCGCCTTGCGTCGACATCACATTCTCGACAGGATGGTTCCATGAATGTCGATTGGGAGCTCACCCCTCGGATGCTCTTCAACCAGCTCTCTGGCCCTGACAGGGACCGGGTATGTGGTTCGATTGCTCAGCTTCAGGAGGACTTCAGTCGTCATAGGTCGCCCGCGGATGTTCAAGAGCTTCGCGTTGTCCCTGGTAGCAGCCGCAAATTGTTTGTGCTCGGGGGCAGTTCGTTTCGCGTGATCTTTTCTCACCAGGACGACAGGCTCGTTATTGTCGATCTGTTCCCCACCAGCCAGATTGAAAAGCTGAGGTCGCTGCAGCGTAGTCATTGAATGAAAACATTCGAGGCCATTTCTCTCGATCTTGCAACCGTCTCGAAGGAGCTTGACGAACTTGAAGTGTTGCTGGCCGCCGGAACAGCCCTGAAGGAACGTGCCGAAATAATGCCTTTCTTTTCGAGCCGAAAGCAGCTCAGCGCGGCAATCGGCTATTTCGGTTCCGCTATCGAACTGCCTGATCGGTTCGCGTTCGAACTCGATTTATTTGGCGACTTCACCTGCGATCTTGCAAGCGGGGATAGCACAAAGAATGCTTACATCCTCGTTGAATTTGAGAACGCCCTGAGTAACAGTATATTTCTGAGGCTCGCGAAGGGCAAAACCATGAAGCGCTGGTCGAGGGACTTTGAACACGGTTTCTCTCAGTTAGTGGATTGGGCCTGGCGACTCTCTGGCGAAGGGCCATCCGACGCGTTCAATCGCATTTTTGGAGCGCGCCACGCATCGATTCGGTTGTTGCTCATCGCCGGTCGCGAAAACGGCCTGAGCAGTAATGACCTGACAAGGCTTGAGTGGCGGGCCGAGAATA
>JBEKGV010000537.1:0-4183 GCA_050012615.1 Acetobacteraceae bacterium
CGTCGGCGCGGGATAGGACTTGCGGAGAACACCATTGGTCAATCATATTCCTGTACCAGCGCGTCCAGTATGTGGTATCCTGGACCGAAGAGTCCAGTAACTTTTCCGGAGGATATCGCTCGTGGTGCCAGTGTCGGCCGCTCAACGCTCCGGGCGTCCCAAAGACATCGCCAAGCGGGACGCCATTATCAAGGCCGCACGCAGCCTGTTCGCCAGCCAGCCATTCGATCTGGTGACGATGGAGGCGGTGGCGCTGCGGGCCGGGGTCTCGAAGATGACGGTCTACAGCCACTTTCACGACAAGGAGACGCTGTTCGAGACAATCGTTCTGGCGACGTCCGACCAGATGATCAGCGCTTTGTCGGCCCCGGACCAGGACGGTGGCCTGCGGGAACGTCTCATCGCGATGGGCACGGTCGTATTGGGCGTTATCCTCGGCACCGACATCTGTACGATGGCGCATACTTTACCGCCCGCTTTGCGAGCGAACCGGGCGCTGGCGGACCGCTTCTATGCCGCCGGCCCAGGCCGCGTCCGGGCCGCTTTGGCGGCGATCATCAGTGCCGCTGCTGAGCGTGGGGAATTGACCGTGGACGATCCGGATCGCGCGGCCGACGACCTGGTGAGTTTGTGGGAAGGTGGCATGAAAGCGATGATAGCGTTTGGTCTCGCCGAACTCAGCACGCCGGAAGAGATCAGTCAGCGCGCAGTGCGGGGCACGGAGGTGTTTCTGCGAGCCTATCGGCCGGAGGGAAAGCCGACCTGGTCACCCACCCAAAATTAAAGCCCGGCCGGCCCTCCCCGGATTGATCGGGGAAGGGCCACTTGTCAGGGCATCTGTATGTTATTCTAACAGAATAAATTGCCCTATCGGCACGCCACCAGAACGTCATCACCACGCACACCAAAACGTCATCCCCCTCCCCCGACTTGATCGGGGGATCGTCCGGGGGACCTATCGCGGCACTGTGCGGCGAGAGATGGCCGGCTCGACCGCCGGCCATGACGTGTTAACGACGGTGCCAAAAAGTCAGTCATTTGGACGGCCTGTTTTATCGAACGCCGTCACTCAGGATGAAACACCAAAGTCCTGAGCTCGATGCTTTCGCGCGGGAGGATGTTGGCCGGAGCAGTGGGATCCTCGAACGCCGTGTGTGGCATGAAGCGTGCGCGCCCGTCGGTCTTGGAGTCAAAGCACTTTAGCAGCAGCGCCTCATCGGGCTGCATTTCCGGGACGTAAAACCAGCGGTGGTCGGGGTTATACTTAACCGCGTAGGTCTCACCCACCCGGTTCTGGTAAACGAGATCCGAGGGAACGAGGTCGCCGGGAGCGACCGACCTCGCGTCGCACACGGCCAGCGGCGCGTCCCGTAGTGGCCCGCGGATCGGACGCCAGAGGTTGATGACCTGGATGCGGCCCTTCAGCAGTTCCTCGGCCTCGTCACCGAAAAAGTCACGCACCCGCTGGGGCCCGGACTTCGCGGTGTGATCGACGTGCACCCGTGTCGCCGGCTGCCGAGGCATGCCCGCCACACGATCCTCAGCCCCGGTCACACGGCGGCGGACTGTATGGTCGAAGATGAAGACACGGCTGGCGCCTGTCGCCTCGGCGATCAGCCTCTCCGACTCCGGGTAGTAGATCGAGCGCACCTCATCCTCATTATAAAAGTCACGGACGGCGCTGACATGGCCCAGGAGTTCGAAACCTTCCCGGTCGAGCGAGATCTCCGCCTCGATAGGGCGAAGATCGTGGATCGGCACGCGATGGGTTTCGCTCACGATATTCGACCGCGGCACCCCCGGCGGCGGATCGAACGTGTAGTTTCTGGGCCGTTCCGTCATCCGGCCGAGATAGTGCAGGTCAGCCCAAACGTGGGGAAGGTCGAGGGCGGGATGGTCAAGCAGTTCTGCATGGGCGCTCATCGTTGGATCCTTCAGTACTTACGTTTTCGGGGTGATGGGGATGTAAGTCAGCCTCGCCAGAATGGCTTCGCGAGTTCGCGCTCGACGTCCCAGCGCGACAGGCCGAGATCGCGGAGTTCGCGGTGGTCAAGAACAGGAAACGCATGCCGCTCTCTGTACCGCGAACGCCAGACGCCAAGCGTGCGAGCCACCGACTTCAGCAGCGCCGTCCAGCTTTCGGTTGGCCTGGCCCGCGTCACGCGAGCCAGAAGCTGAGGCTGACAATTTATCAGTGGATAGTGAACCGCGGCTGGCATCGAATGCCTCCTTCAACATGCTTTGGTGCCCGCAAACATGAGGCGGCAGCAGCCCCGGCACAAACGATGCTTTGTCAGGCTTTACATGAGATAATCTCATGTCATATTGGGCCGCATGTTGCTTCCCTCCCTCAACGGACTGCGCGCCTTCGAGGCGGCCGCCCGTCACATGAGCTTCACCCGGGCGGCCGACGAGCTGAACGTCACTCAGACGGCGATCAGCCACCAAATCCGCCGGCTGGAGGAACAACTCGGCATGACCCTGTTCATCCGCCAAAATCGTGCGCTGCATCTGACACGGGAGGCGCAGGATTATCTGCCCTCCATTCGCTCGGCATTCGAGGATCTCCGCCGGGCGACCGCGAAGCTCCGCCGCACCGATCAGGAGGGGCGGCTGACCGTGAGCACCACCGCTTCGCTGGCCACGAAATGGCTTGTTTCGCGGGTAGCCGCGTTCCAGGACGCCAATCCCGGCATCGAGGTGCGGATTTCGACCTCCGCCCATCTGGTCGACTTCCAGCGCGAAGACGTCGACATCGCCGTCCGCTACGGCCACGGCAGCTGGCCTGGGCTGCGCGCCTATTGGCTCATGGCCGAGCATATCTTCCCGGTATGCAGTCCGGAGTTGCCGAACACCCGGCCGCTCCGCTCGCCGGAGGACCTCGTGCACCACACCCTGTTGCACACCTCCGTTTCGCGGGAGGACTGGCAGCTTTGGCTGACCGCCGCCGATCTGCCGGCCTCGATCGCGACACGGAGGGGCATGACATTCGATCAGGGTTTCATGGCGATTCAGGCGGCGATGGAGGGGCTCGGCGTCGCCCTCGGCCGCTCGCACCTCGTGGAAGCGGATATCGCGGCGGGCCGCCTGATCGCTCCGTTCGACATGGTGCTGCCGCAGGACGCCGGGTATTACGTCGTTACGCCTGAAACGACGGCCGACGCGCCGAAGATCACCCGGTTCCGGGATTGGCTCATCGCGTCCGCGACACCGGGCGCGCTGGCCGCGTGAGCGGCGCGTTGTGTGGCTTGAACTGAGACGGAACGGACGAGGAAAGCACGCGAACGCAGGTCTTATCCCCTGGTGATCGGTGTCCGGTGTTCGTTCACGGGCCGCCAATACAATCAGTCACAACACCCGCGATGCACCGGCACCGCTGACTGCGATCCTCCGCCGTCCGACGTGCCGAGAACCATGTCCCCATGATTAGTCGTCTGGTGTGGACATGCACTGCTCTTTTCCGCATTGTCATCGACGGGTCTCGCTGAATGAAGGAGACGGTCGATCCCGTCTCTTAACTCCTGGTCCATGTTTCCTCGAAACTTCGGAGGCGTCCCAAAATGCAATGATCACTCCGCGCACTCGCCCCAATGCGCCCATATGAGATGCTGCGGTTTCGCGCGGGAACAGGGAGAAGTAGCCACATGCCGGAACGAAAGAGAATCATTTACGACTTTGGCGCGAACAATGGCGACGATATTCCTTATTACCTGAAAAAATCAGATATGGTGATCGCAGTCGAAGCAAACCCTGTACTTGTGAGTCGGATGAAGTCTAGATTTTCAGAACAGATAAAAAATAATCGTCTGGTCGTCGAAAACTGCGTTCTTACGATTGAAAAAGAGCAACAAGAAGTTCCGTTCTTTATCCATAAAAGCGGCCACGTTCTGAGTCAGTTCCCTCGCCCGGACCCTGCAACGCTGCGCGAATATGACGAAGTGATGCTGCGGTCCCGCAACGTCATGGACATCATAAATCACTACGGCAACCCATTTTATATAAAGATCGACCTGGAACATTATGATCATGTCTTACTTAAGGAATTGCTCCTGAATAACATACGGCCTCAGTTCATTTCCGCGGAGGCCCATGATATTGAGGTTTTCTCTTTGCTGGTAGCGCTTGGGAATTATAAGTCGTTCAGCATCGTCGATGGTCCGACAGTTGAGTCAAAGTATAAAAA
>JBEKGV010000538.1:0-4176 GCA_050012615.1 Acetobacteraceae bacterium
ATTGTTGAATGCCTCGCGATAAATGTCCTGCGCATGAGGAGGCAAATGATCGCGGACTGACGGCGGCAGGTCCTCGTTCATTCGATAGGGCATGATTTTCGCCTCTATGCGGCGATCTCTGGCTCACGGCATTTCGCCGAGACGGTCGCCGACGCCGGCGCGCCGGGCCCAATATTCCCAGGCACGCCAGCCAGAGGGCGACTTCGGGTCGAATTCGCCGTGCCCCGCGATTTCGCCCGGTGTCAGCGCTTTGAACGGGCCGAAGTTCATCGCGGCGGTGAGGACACGCGCGTTCACCGGCAAGTAGACCGACAAACGCACAACGTCCATGATCGTGCTGCCCACTCCGGCGAAGCCGTGGCCACGCATCAGAGCAACCGAGCCTTGTCCAATTCGTTGCGCCAGGTCTCGTCCATGCTCGACGTTGGTGACGAGAAGATTGGTGTCGTCGCCGAACTTCTCGCTGATGTCCCAGACCGGCACGTTCGGCCCAATCAGCCGTGCGACATGGATCACGGGCTGCATCGGCACGTTGGTTATGGTGAAAGCCAGGGTCTCCTCGGCGTGACTATGCACGACGGAATGGACATCGGGCCTTGCTTCATAAATTCCGCCATGGATGAAGCGCTCAAGATAGGGCGGGCGCCGGTCGTCGCCGACCACCTTGCCGTCGAGGGTGAACTCCATGATGTCGTCCTCGGTGACCAACTCCGGCGCCCTTGAACGCGACAGCAGGAAATGCTCCGGGTTCGATGGATGGCGGACGCTGATGTGACCGTAAGCGTCGACGACGTTCTGATGCGCGAGGATGCGGTTGCCGATGACGAGGTCGCGCAGGGTTTGATCACGCTCGCTCATGAGTGCGCCTTTCAGTTGGATGCATAGGTTTTGACGAACAAGTCCTCGATTGGGATTCGCCGGGGGATCATGTGCTGCTCGTGCATATATGTCACGAGTGCCTCCAATGTCTTTCGATTCGGTTCGATGCCGTCGGGCCAGGGATCGCCGCCGAACACCTCGTCGATCTCATCCAGATCGGCCGTCATCCAGGGCAGCATGGTACGCAGAGCACCGGTGTTGCGCAGCAAAGCCAATGCGCGGTGGCGCGATTGTTTGAGCGCGGCATACAGGCTGGTCGCGGCGAATGGATATTTCTCGTGTACGTCGCGGCGCATCGCGACGAGATGCATGATCGGGAAAATGCCGGTGCGCCGGTAATAATCTCGCTCCACCTCGCGGTAGTTCGGAAACAGGCGGACGATGTCGGGATTGCTTCGCATCGCGGCCGGAACATTGGTGGCCACGGTGGCGTCGATCTCGCCCTTATCGAGCATGTCGCTGAGTGATCGCGTGGGGTCCGCCGGTTCGATATCGACCGGCCGCAGCAGCGGGGGCGCCGACGGGTTGCCGTGGGTGCCCACATGATTGAGTGCGCCCTGGACCCAATGGATCTTCGACAGATCAACATCATGATCGTGCTGCAGCATGCCTCGAATGAAGATCGCGGCGGTTTGCGTATAGAGTTCGGTGCCGACGCGCTTGCCCTCGAGGTCCTTCGGGGTTTTGATCCCGGAGCGCCGATTAACCGCGATCATGCTGTGGCGGAAAGTGCGCGAGGGAAAGAACGGCAAGGCGACGAACGGTGTCTGGCCGGTGGCATAACGCGCGATGAACTCGGAACTGGAGAATTCCGACGCATCGAACTCCTGCCCGCCGCCCATCCGGTCGAAGATCGCGCGCGGGCTGTCGAGCGCGATGAAGTTGAGGTCGATGCCGGCGGGCTGAACCTCTTTGGTATACAGTGGCACGAGGCGGTCATAGAGACCGCAGGCGAAGGTCATCGGCAATCGCGACATTGAACGCCCCTTTATTCGACATTCTCCGGACGACGAGTTATCCGCGGAACGATTTCACGCCAACCGGCAAGCCGGCGTCAATCCAACGACTCGCAGCGAGCGCTACTGACGCTGCACGGAACTTTCCGGCCCGCACGGCGTTCGTGTCACGAATTAGGCGACGCCTACTAATTATCGCTTCAGCCGGGCTCTCCTCCGTTCGTCATCACCGGGCTTGACCCGGTGATCTGTTCCAGCACGTTGCCGCGAGAGATCACCGGTTCAAGCCTGGTGATGACGAGGAGCAGTGCGCGTCCCTCGACTCGCTTATTGTTGGGCGTCGCCTTAAATGTTCCACGAAGGGACGAGTCCCATGCTCAGACTGGCGTTGTTGTTCCTCGTCATTTCGCTCGTGGCCGGATTGCTTGGTTTTACCGGTATTTCGGTCGCCGCTGCCGGCGTCGCGCGAATTTTGTTCTTCATCGCCGTCGTTATTTTCCTGGTGTTCCTGGTCCTCGGGTTGATGGCGAGCAACGCGGTACCATAGTGCCGCGGTGTCGCCTGCCTATGCAATCTGGCCAGCCTGATTATTCGGCGGCATGGCGCGCCGGGATGTGCTCCAGTCTTCTGTCATGGCCCAGGGCGAGGACGACCGCGGCGGACATGATCGGTCCCAAAGCGATCACCATCAGCGCGAACATAAAGCTGCCTCCGGTCGCGTCCTTGACGAGCCCAAACAGGTACGGGCCGAAGAATCCGCCGAGATTGCCCAGAGCGTTGATCAGGGCGATGCCGCCCGCCGCTGCCGTGCCCGACAGCATCGCCGTCGGCAGCGTCCAGAACGTCGGGCCGGTCGAGGACTGGCCCATCGCGGCGATGACCAACGTGAACATCGTCAGGATTGGATCGGTCATCAACGCTGTCGCGATGAGCCCGATCGCTCCCACCGAATAGGCAATGGCGACATGGCGCGGCCGCTCTCCGGTACGGTCGGAATGGTGGCCCCACAGAATCATCGCAGCCGCGGCGAACACGTAGGGAATCGCGTTGATCACTCCGGTCATGCCGAAGCCCGCGGCCAGGCGGTGCACGATTTGAGGCTGGAACAATACGATACCGTAGCCAGCGAAGGTGCCGCCAAAATAGACCAGACTGAGCAGCAGAACGCGCTTATCCAGCAACGCCTGGGTCAGGCTGTAGTGCCGGATCGCTTCTCGTTTGCTTCGCTCGGAGTCCAGGCGGGCGATCAGCCAGTCGCGTTGCTCGGGCGCCAGCCAGTGTGCATCCGAGGGCCAGTCGGTCATGTAGATCCAGAACACGACACCCAAAACAACCGCGGGTACCGCCTCCAGGATGAACAGCCATTGCCAGCCTGCGAGGCCCATCCAACCGTCGAGATCAAGCAATACGCCGGAGACGAGTGAGCCCAGAATGTTGGAGATTGGGATGGCGGCCATGAAAATTCCGACGATGCGGGAGCGGTAATAGGAGGGGAACCACCATGTCAGATAAAGGATGATTCCAGGAAAGAAACCAGCTTCCGCGAGCCCGAGCGCGAAGCGGACGGAATAGAACGACACCGGCCCAACAATGAAAGCGGTGGCCGCGGCGATGATCCCCCAGGTTATCAGTATCCTCGCGATCCATATTCGCGCCCCCACCTTGCTCAGCAACACATTACTGGGCACCTCGAAAAGAAAGTAGCCGAGGAAAAAGATGCCGCCACCGAAACCGTAGACGGCGGAGGAAAATCCCAGTGCCTTGTTCATGGTGAGCGACGCGAAACCGACATTCACCCGATCCAGATATGCAACGAAATAGCACGCCATCAACATCGGCAGCAGCCTGCGCGCGACGCGGGCCATGGTCTGGCGTTCCAGGGGGGTGATCTCGTGCGTCAGCACCGCGGCGGTTTGGGCCTCTGGCATGGTCGTATCTCCCTTTAGCGGGAGGAACGTGCGGCCTCCCCAGCGGTTTCCTGGATGCTGGCAGGTTGGCGGAGGAGAGCAAGGGGTTTGGGCGGGCGTTCGCCGGTCTTGTTAGCGTATTGTTCAGCAGATCACGTTATTCGAACGCCCTGATCACTCATCGGGCGGTGTAGACGATGGTTTATGCATTCGATACCCTTGGTTATGCTAAACGCCTACGCGACGCCGGTGTCACGCTTTCGGAGGCTGAGGCCCACGCCGAAGCCGCGAGGGACTTCGTGATGGCCGAGTTGGTGACCAGGACCGACCTGGATACCTCGACCAGCGCTCTTCGCCGCGACCTGGAGGGCTCGATCGCTGCTCTTCGCCGCGACCTGGAGGCCTCGATCGCCGCTCTTCGCCGCGACATGGAT
>JBEKGV010000539.1:0-4150 GCA_050012615.1 Acetobacteraceae bacterium
TCCCGATCGGCCGCGGGCAGCGGGAGCTTATCATCGGCGACCGCCAGACCGGCAAGACCGCCGTCATCATCGATACGATCCTGAACCAGAAAGCCATCAACGCCGGCAGCGACGATTCAAAGAAGCTTTATTGCATCTATGTCGCGATCGGCCAGAAGCGTTCGACCGTCGCGCAACTGGTGCGCACGCTCGAGGAAAACGGCGCGATGGACTATTCCATCGTGGTCGCGGCGACCGCGTCCGATCCCGCGCCGATGCAGTTCCTGGCACCGTATACCGGTTGCACCATGGGCGAGTTCTTCCGCGACAGCGGGCGCCATGCGGTGATTTTCTATGACGATTTGTCCAAGCAGGCGGTCGCCTATCGCCAGATGTCGCTGCTGCTGCGGCGCCCGCCTGGACGCGAGGCCTATCCGGGCGACGTGTTCTATCTGCACTCGCGTTTGCTGGAGCGCGCGGCGAAGATGAACGACGCGGAGGGCGCGGGTTCGCTGACCGCGTTGCCGGTGATCGAGACGCAGGCGGGCGACGTGTCCGCTTACATTCCGACCAACGTCATTTCGATCACCGACGGACAGATCTTTCTGGAGACGGAACTGTTTTTCCGCGGCATCAGGCCGGCCGTGAACGTCGGTCTGTCGGTGTCGCGCGTCGGTTCGGCGGCGCAGGTGAAGGCAATGAAGCAGGTCGCTGGACGCATCAAGCTCGAACTGGCGCAATATCGGGAAATGGCGGCATTCGCACAGTTCTCCTCCGATCTCGATGCATCGACACAGGCGCTGCTGGCTCGCGGTTCGCGTTTGACCGAATTGCTGAAGCAGCCGCAATACCGCCCACTGCCGGTCGAGGAGCAGGTGGTCGCCATTTTCGCCGGAGTGCGCGGCTACCTCGACAAGTTCGATGTGGGTCGTGTCGGCGCGTTCGAGGCCGCGTTCATCACCGAACTGAAGTCGAAGGATCCATCGATCATGGAAGCGATCCGGGTCGATGGCGAACTGAAACCCGACACCGACAAGAAGCTCACGGCTTTCCTGGATAATTTCGCGAAGTCGTTCGCGTAAGGACGGGTATACATGCCAAGTTTGAAGGCACTGCGGATGCGGATCAACAGCGTCAAATCGACGCAAAAGATCACGTCCGCGATGAAGATGGTCGCGGCATCCAAGCTTCGCCGTGCGCAACAACAGGCGGAGATGGCGCGGCCTTATGCGATCCGGATGCAGCGCATCCTCAATTCGCTGGCCGCGTCGGTCGCGGACCAACCGAATGCGCCGGCGATGCTGGCCGGGACCGGGAAGGACCAGGTGCATCTGCTGATCGCGGTCACGGCGGATCGCGGATTGGCGGGCGCGTTCAATTCGTCGATTGGCCGCGCGACCCGCACGCTCGCCCGCCGGCTCGAGGCGCAGGGAAAGACCGTCAAAATCCTGGCGGTCGGCCGGAAGGGGCGCGACTATCTGAGGCGGGAACTCAGTAGTCGCATCGTCGGCGACATCTCTTATGCCGGCAAACGGCGGATCGAGTTTTCCGACGCTCAGGAACTGGCGGCGCGCATCACGGCGATGCTGAATGCCGGGGAGTTCGATGTCGCGACCTTGATCTATAACCGGTTCCAGTCGGTGATCGCTCAGGTCGTGACCGAACAGCAACTCATCCCGGTGCCCCCCGCGAAGGATGCCGCCGGCGACGGCGCGGCGGCGGCCTTGCCGGAGTTCGAGCCGGATGAGGAAACGATTCTCAGCCGTTTGCTGCCGCAGGCGCTCGCGGTGCAAACCTACACGGCGTTGCTGGAAAGCTCCGCCGGCGAGCACGGCGCGCGCATGACCGCGATGGACAATGCGACGCGAAACGCCGGCGATATGATCAAGCGGCTGACCCTGAACTACAACCGGGCCCGCCAGGCCAACATCACGAGAGAACTGATCGAGATCATCTCGGGCGCTGAGGCGCTTTGAAGAAGGACCGTACGTATGGCCAGTAATGTCGTTGGACGAGTGACGCAGGTGTTGGGAGCCGTGGTGGACGTGCAGTTCCCTGGCGAACTGCCGTTCATTCAGAACGCGCTCACCTGCAGGATCGAGAATCGCACTCTCGTCCTGGAAGTCGCGCAGGAACTGGGCGAGCGCACGGTCCGCTGCATCGCCATGGACAGCACGGACGGTATGGTGCGCGGTCAGGAAGTCGTCGATACCGGCGGCCCCATCACGGTTCCCGTCGGGCCCGGCACGCTCGGCCGCATCCTGAACGTCATCGGCGATCCGATCGACGAAAAGGGCCCGGTCATCGCGGTCAAACGCATGCCGATCCACCGCGACGCGCCGTCGTTCGAGGAGCAGGCTACGTCAGCGGAAATTCTCGTCACCGGCATCAAGGTCGTCGACCTGCTGGCGCCGTATCTGAAGGGCGGCAAGGTCGGTCTGTTCGGCGGCGCGGGCGTGGGCAAGACGGTGCTTATTCAGGAACTGATCAACAACATCGCGAAGGCGCATGGCGGCGTGTCGGTGTTCGCCGGCGTCGGCGAGCGGACGCGTGAGGGCAACGACCTCTATCACGAAATGATCGACGCGAACGTTATCAAAACCGACGACGCGGGCAACATCCTCGAAGGCTCTAAAGTGGCGCTGATGTACGGGCAGATGAACGAGCCGCCGGGCGCGCGCGCGCGCGTCGGCTTGTCCGGCCTGACCATGGCGGAATACTTTCGCGATGACGAAGGCCAGGACGTATTGTTTTTCGTCGACAACATCTTCCGTTTCACGCAGGCGGGCGCCGAGGTGTCCGCGTTGTTAGGCCGCATCCCCTCGGCGGTGGGATATCAGCCGACGCTCGCCACCGACATGGGCGCGTTGCAGGAGCGGATCACATCGACAAAGAAGGGTTCCATCACCTCGGTTCAGGCGATTTACGTGCCCGCTGACGATTTGACGGATCCGGCGCCCGCCACATCGTTCGCTCACCTCGATGCAACCACGGTGCTGTCACGGCAAATCGCCGAACTGGGAATTTATCCCGCTGTGGACCCGCTTGATTCGACGTCGCGCTCGCTCGATCCCCGGATCGTTGGGGAAGAGCATTATATGGTGGCGCGCCGGACGCAGGAAATCCTGCAAACCTATAAGTCCCTCCAGGACATCATCGCCATCCTGGGCATGGACGAGCTGTCTGAAGAGGATAAGTTGGTCGTGGCCCGAGCTCGCAAAATTCAACGCTTTCTTTCGCAGCCATTCCATGTCGCCGAAATCTTCACCGGCTTCCCCGGCAAGCTGGTTCCGGTCGCCGAAACCGTGCGCAGCTTCAAGGCGATCTGTGCCGGCGAATACGACCACCTGCCGGAGGCCGCGTTCTACATGGTCGGCACCATCGAAGAGGCGGTGGCCAAAGCTGAAACCCTCAAGACGAACGCCTGATCAATCGAGAGACCGCCCGCCATGCCCATCAACCTGGAAATCGTCAGTCCGGAGAAGCTGCTTTTGTCGCGCGACGTCGACATGGTGGTGATCCCCGCCTTTGAGGGCGACATGGGCGTGCTGGAGGGTCACGCGCCGGTGACCGTGATACTGCGCGGCGGCGTCGTGTCTCTGTATGAAGGCGACCGGGTCACCGACACTCTGTTTGTCGACGGTGGTTTCGCCGAGGTGACGCCGGAACGGTGCACCGTGCTGGCGAGCGAGGCGATGCCGACCAACGAGATCGAGCGGTCCGAGGCTGAAAAGCGCCTACAGGACGCTGAGCAGGCAATGGCCCAGGTGGATGGGGCGGATCCGGTTCAAGAGGAACTGGCGCTGGAACGGGTTCATTCGGCTCGCGCGATGAACGAGGCGATCGACGGGTTGCTCTCCGGGCACTAACAAGTTCCCTGGCAAACCCATGACATCCAACCAAGGCTGCGGCCCGTCGTTTTTTCGGAACGTTCCGGGTCCGGGCGATTGGATTCAAGGGTGGCGGCGATCTTTCTGAGACGCTCAACCTGTCCGGGAAATATGACAACGTCATCGACGGGCGCCCGCGACAGAGTGACGACCGCCGGCATTGTCCTGGCATAATCGGTCGCGACTTCAAGCGCCAGGCGAAGGCTGGGAACCCAGCAGAGGTGACGTCCTTGAATGTCGTCGACCATCCAGTTGCCGGTTTCGTAAAGGACAGTCTCCAG
>JBEKGV010000540.1:0-4149 GCA_050012615.1 Acetobacteraceae bacterium
GAAAACCTCGTCGGGCAGGAAAACAAGGGCTGGGATTATGCCAAGTTCCTGCTTGGCAATGAACGGACAGGCATCGCCCGTGTCGGCCTGTCGAAGGCCAAGGTGGCGAGGATCAAAGAACTGGCGGCAATCGAACGGTCCGGCGACCACGCGCTGATCGACGATCCAAAGTTCCGGGAGAAACTCGCAGCGGTCGAGATCGAGTTGAAGGCTCTGGAGATGACCCAGCTTCGGGTCGTGGCCGATGAACGGAAACTGGAGAAGGGCCGGCAGAATCCGGCGTCTTCCATCCTCAAGTTGAAAGGCTCGGTGATCCAGCAGCAGTTGACCGAGCTGATGATGGAGGTCGTCGGACCTTACGCCATGCCCTATCAACGGGACTTCGACGGCCGGAACGAACCGGTGATTGGACCCGACTACGCGACGGAGGCGGCACCGATGTACTTCAATTACCGTAAAGTCTCGATCTATGGCGGGTCCAACGAAATCCAGCGCAATATCATCGCGAAGGCGATACTTGGGTTATGAAAGAAGGCGATCCTCGGGGTATGGGCGAAGGCGATCCTCGGGTCGTTAACTGAACAAGCGGGACCAAGAGGCAACGCATGGACTTCGACCTGAGCGACGAGCAGCGCCTGCTGAAGGAAAGCGTCGATCGGCTGATCCTGGATCAGTATCAGTTTCAGCAACGTAAGCAGTACATGGCCGAGCCGGCCGGTTACAGCGCGACGATTTGGCAACGGTTCGCCGACCAGGGGCTGCTTGGTCTGCCGTTCCCGGAAACCCTTGGTGGCTTCGGCGGCGGCTCGGTCGAGATGATGATCGTGGCCGAGGCATTCGGCCGCGGGCTGGTGGTCGAGCCGTATTTCGCCACCGTGATCCTGGCCGGAGGCCTGCTGCGGCGCGCCGCCGACCCGGCGCTACTCGCATCGCTTGTCCCGCAGCTCACGGCAGGCACATTAAAACTCGCGTTCGGACACGTGGAGCGGCATTCGCGTTATGATCTCGCGAATGTCACGACGACCGCACAAAAGGATCAATCCGACTATATATTGAACGGCGCGAAGAGCGTTGTGCTGCACGGCGACGGAGCCGATAAAATTCTGATCACGGCCCGCATCTCCGGCGCGCAAATGGATCGGGATGGTATCGGCTTGTTTTTGGTGGACGCGGACGCGCCTGGCCTGTCCCGACGCGGCTACCCAACGCAAGACGGGATGCGCGCCGCGGAGATCGTTTTGAGTGGCGTGCGGGCGACCGCCCTGAGCGACAACGCTTTACCTGTGATCGAGCACGCGATTGACGAAGCGATCGCGGCGCTGTGCTCGGAAGCGGTGGGAACGATGCAGTCGATGCACGACCTGACGTTGGAATACCTCAAGACTCGCAAGCAGTTCGGCCGTCCGATCGGCTCGTTCCAGGTGCTGCAGCATCGGTCCGTGGATATGCTGGTCGCACTCGAACAGGCACGCAGCATGGCGATGTTCGCCGCGGTCATGGCGGCGGAGGAAAACCCGGTCGAACGCCGGCGCGCGATCGCCGCAGCCAAAGTACAGATCGGTCGGTCCGGACGACTGATCGGGCAGGAGGCGGTTCAGTTGCACGGCGGAATTGGGATGACGATGGAGTATTCCGTCGGACACTACTTCAAGCGGATGACGATGATCGACCAGCTTTTTGGCGACGCCGATCATCATCTGGCGAGCCTCGCGCGGCTGGGCGGTCTGTTCGGCGCCACGGCTTAAGTCCGCGGCACCGTCACGTGAATCAGCTCAGGAACTTGTCCGTCCAGGACTTGTAGTCACCTGAACGCGTGACTTTCGCCATCATGTCGGACGACGCGATGCCCGTCAGCGCGGACGGCTTCGTGCCGTCGCGCAAAGCCTTCAGCGTGTTGTAAACCGCCTGAACCGCGGCGGAAAACGGCTGGTGACCTTGCAGCGCGATCCGTACGCCCATCTCTCCCAGCCAGGCTTTATCCAGATCGCCGCCGCCACCGCCCAGCATGATCGGAATTTTAAGCTCGGCGTGCAGCGTTTCGAGGAATTCCTTGGTCACGCCGCCGGCGAAAAACATCGCGTCGACGCCTTCCTTTTCGTACGCCTTCGCGCGCGCCAGAGCATCCCGCCAATCGGTGATCGCGGCGGCACTGGTGCGACCAATAATGGTCAACGCCTTGTCCTCTCGCGCGCTCAACGCAGCGCGCATCTTGCCGATGCCTTCCTCGATCGAAATCAGGCTCGGTTTTTTCTCTCCGAAGGCGCGCGGCAGGACGGTGTCCTCAATCATGATGCCCGCGACGCCTGCCGTTTCCAGTTCCTGAATGGTACGCATCACATTCAATGCGTTGCCGTAGCCGTGGTCGGCGTCGACCATCAACGGGAGTTTGCCGGCGCGATTGATGCGGTACGCCTGTGCGGCAAACTCCGTGAGGGTCAGCAAGATCAGGTCCGGCGCGCCCAGAACGGTAAACGATCCGATGGAACCGGCGAACATGCCGACCTCAAATCCCAGTTCCTCGGCGATCCGGGCGGAAATGGCGTCAAACACCGAACCCGGATGGAGGCATTCCTTGCCATTGATCAGGGCACGATAGCGTTCGCGACGGTCTGTCCAGTGCATGACGGCCTCCCCACAGCGGTTCCCGCCAGGGTAGTCGCGATCGTCCTCGCTGCAAAGTGATCGGTGCCGAACTCAGCTGCGCCGGTGAGAGCGCCGAGTGGCGTCGTGCGCCGGTAAGGACAGGGCGAGCCCAGCCAGGATCAGGCCGAGCGAACCCAGCGGCAACCAGGCCGGCCGGATCAGTAATGGGTGGGCCACATAATCCCAGGACCAGACACCGATGATACGAACGAGCCAATTGTGCAGTCCAGCCTCACTCGCGTCGCTGATATAGGCGACGGCGGTGCCGAGGGTAACCATCTCCGGTCCGACCGTGGCGAGCCCAACCGCGCCCACGAACAGGACGGCGGCCAGCACAGCCAAGGTGCGTTGCGCGTTCACATGAACAACTTCTCTGACTTGCGATCGGAATACAAGCTGGCGACGAAGTCGCCGTAACCATTGTAGATTTTGGTCGGCACCACTTCGTCCGAGCCCAAAAGCCGTTCGCGCGCCTGACTCCAGCGCGGATGTGATACGTCTGGGTTCACATTCGCCCAAAAGCCGTATTCGCTCGCGTTGATTTCCTGCCAGAAGCAGCGAGGCCGCTTATCCATGAAGGTGACCTTAACGATCGACTTCACCTGTTTGAACCCGTATTTCCACGGCGTCGTCATACGAATCGGGCCGCCATTTTGCGGCGGGAGCGGCTTGCCGTACATGCCGGTCGTCATGAAGGCAAGCTCATTCGCGGCTTCGTCGATCGCCAACCCATCGACGTACGGCCACGGGTACAGCGGCACGCTCAGTCCGCCCATGCTATTATCCTGAACCGTCTCGAACGCCAAATATTTTGCCGAACCCAAAGGTTCCGCGATTTTCAGCAGTTCGGTCATTGGGAAGCCTGTCCATGGCACGGTCATGGCCCAGGCCTCGACGCAGCGATGCCGATAGATGCGTTCTTCGGTCTGGACCTGTTTGAGCAGGTCGTCGAAGTCGATTTTGCGCGGCTGTTTCACCAGGCCGGCAATTTCGATCGTCCACGGGCTGGTCTTCATCGCCTGAGCCTCACGCCACAGGTTTTTGCTTTCGTCGAACTCGTAATAGTTGTTGTAGGTGGTCGCGTATTTCTCCTCGGTCAACGGTCGGCCCGGATCGTATTTCGGATTCGGCGCCGCCCGAGCGGGTCCAGTCGCGGCCGCGACGGCAGCGGCACCGAGCAGGGCGGCGGTACCTCCGAGAACCGCGCGGCGGTTCAGGACGGCTGCTTCGGGTGTAACGTGATTCTCGGCGATTTCCCAGCCGCGCCGCGTGGTGATACGCATGACTCTCTCCATTCCGTGGACTTGCGCTCGTCAGACGCATGGGCCCGGGCATTATTACACCCGGCCGGGGGCGGCGCGGGACCTTTTTGTGCGAAGGAACACACAGCATGCATCTCGCCCGGTTTCCCCGAGTCAAACTATTTCCGGCGCCGACGCCATTGCATCGCCTGGATAACCTCACAAGGGAATTGGGGGGGCCGGAGATCTGGATCAAGCGCGACGA
>JBEKGV010000541.1:0-4149 GCA_050012615.1 Acetobacteraceae bacterium
CTGGGCTATTTTGTCGCGCCGACGGTGCTGGAAAACACCACGCCGGACATGCGGGTGATCCGTGAGGAAATCTTCGGACCGGTCGTATGCGCGACGCCGTTCGGTGATGGGGATCTCGACGCGATCGCCAAACAGGCCAACGACACGATTTATGGCCTGGCCGCGAGCGTCTGGACGCGCGATGGCGGCACGGCCCACAAACTCGCGCGCCGCATTCGTTCCGGAACGGTGTGGATCAATTGCCACAACGTGTTCGATGCCTCGTTGCCGTTCGGCGGCTATAAGCAGTCCGGCTGGGGACGTGAAATGGGCGAGGAAGTGTTTCACAATTACACCGAAGTCAAGGCGGTCACCGCCGCGCTGTAACCAGCTCCGGAGCGGACGGGATATCCCGTCCGCTCCGTCGCTTCGCGAGGTGAGTGGACACCTGTCACGCGCTACGCTATATACATCAGGGAATAGCGTGGCGGGAGCATGGCATGGACGTCGAGGTCGACGCCGCCGATTACATCGAAGGCCAAAAGCTCACCACATGGGTCGTTCTTCCCGGTGGCGAGCAAGTGTGTCTGGGTTTCGCGACCGCCGGGGGCGAGACGCATCGTATCGTGCTGCCATTCGACGCCCTGACCGGATTGCTGATGACGTTGCCGCGCATGCTGCAATCCGCGCTGAACGAACGTTTCCCTGACGGCACGTTGCGTGTCGTGCACCCGCTCGGCGGTTGGCGGTTGGAGCAAGCCGACGGCGG
Organism: Acetobacteraceae bacterium; assembly: GCA_050012615.1. Lineage (GTDB taxonomy): Bacteria > Pseudomonadota > Alphaproteobacteria > Acetobacterales > Acetobacteraceae > Rhodopila. The sequence continues at coordinate 749 of JBEKGV010000541.1, forward strand.
CAACGGACTCATTCTCAAACTGGGCACACGCGACGGCTTCGAGGTCACGTTCGCGGTGGCCGACGAAGATGCCGGATCGCTTGGTATGGCGCTGCTCACAACACCGAACGAAACAACTTCAATTTTAACGAGGAGACCCAACTGATGAATGTCATGACAGAGGTGCATCCATTCCTCGACGGCAAGACGAAGCGCATGCTGATCGATGGCAAATGGCTCGAGGCGGCATCAGGCAAGACGTTCGAAAGCCGCAATCCCGCGACGGGCGAGTTGCTCGCCAATGTCGCCGAGGGCGATGCCGAAGACATCAACCTGGCGGTCGCCGCTGCCCGGCGCGCCTTCAACGGCCCCTGGAGCAAGTTCAAGCCAGCGGAACGGCAACGTCTGCTGCTGCGCCTCGCCGATCTGGTGGAGGAGAATATCGAGGAATTCGCCGCACTCGATACGCTGGATATGGGAGCGCCAATCACGCGCACGCGCGCCGGCCGCCAGCGCGCGACCGGCATGCTGCGTTTCTATGCCGGCATGGCAACGGCATTGCACGGCGAAACGATCGAGAATTCGCTGCCTGGCGAATACGTATCGTTCACGTTGAAAGAACCGGTCGGCGTGGTGGGCGCGATCATCCCGTGGAACGGCCCGCTGAGCGCGTCGATCTGGAAAATCGGACCGGCGTTGGCCACCGGTTGTACCGTGGTGCTGAAACCCGCCGAGGAAGCGCCTCTGACCCCGCTTCGCCTCGCGGAACTATGCCTGGAGGCGGGGGTGCCGCCCGGCGTGGTCAACGTCGTGCCGGGCTTTGGAGAAACCGCCGGTGCCGCTTTGGCATCGCATCCCGATGTCGACAAGGTGGCCTTCACGGGATCGCATCTGACCGGCCAGTCGATCATCCGTGCCTCGGCCGGGAATCTCAAGCGCGTTTCGCTCGAACTGGGCGGTAAGTCGCCGGACATCGTGTTCGCCGATGCCGATCTGGATCAGGCGGTGCCTGGCTCGGGCATGGCGGTGTTCGCCAACTCCGGCCAGATTTGCAGTGCGGGTACGCGATTGTTCGTCGAACACAAGATTTACGATGAGTTCGTCGGGCGTGTCGCGGAGTTCAGCAAAACGTTGCGGGTCGGCGATGGCCGCGATCCGGCAACCCAGGTCGGTCCGTTGGTTTCGCGAGAGCAACTTGATCGGGTCACCGGCTATTTGGCCATTGGCCGGCAGGAAGGCGCCAAACCGCTGTCGGGCGGCGAACGGCTGACCGATGGCGATATGGCGAAAGGCTACTTCGTCCCGCCAACCGTGTTCGCGAATGTTCGTGACGATATGAGAATAGCCCAGGAGGAGATTTTCGGACCGGTTATTTCGGCGATTCCGTTCACGGATATCGAGGAAGTGATAGAGCGGGGCAACAAGACCCAGTTCGGTCTGGGCTCCGGTGTATGGACGCGCGACGTTGGCAAAGCGCACCGGTTGGCGAAAGGCATCCGTGCGGGATCGGTTTGGATCAACTGCTATCAGGCGATGGACCCGGCGGTGCCGTTCGGCGGCTATAAGATGAGCGGATACGGCCGCGAGTCCGGCGTGCAGCACCTGGAAGAGTATCTGAACGTGAAGTCGGTCTGGATCAAGACCGACTGATCGCGTGCGGGGTTTGGGGTGGCTTCGCGGCAAAAGGCTAAGGCGACGCCTACTAATTATCGCTTCAGCCGGGCTCTCCCCCCTTCGTCATCACCGGGCTTGACCCGGTGATCTGTTCAAGCATGTTGCCGCGAGAGATCACCGGGTCAAGCCCGGTGATGACGAGGAGCAGTGCGAGTCCTTCGACTCGCTTATTGTTGGGAGTCGCCTAAGAACGGGTTGGGATCGAAGAGGAGTTCGTCGTCGTCGTCGAGGAACAGCACGCTCTCGTGGAGATCATGCGGGTTGGGGTGCCTGATCAATTCGAGATGTTCGACGGATCGGATGACCGGCGAACTCCGCTTTCAGAATCCGAAGCGAATCGCTCGTAGGATGTCGGAGCGCTGATCGGTCCACAGCGACCGCTCTCCACCTGACGGTACCGCCACCCAGCCGTCGGCCGCGTCGAGGCGATTGAGGTCGCCGCCACGTGCGCTCAGCGCCACGACCCAGGCCGATGATCGCCGCCAGGACGCCGGACCCGGCGGGCTGTCGTACAGCAGCATCCGGGCGTCAACTCCCGCGTCGGCGGCCAGGGCTCCGATCACCGGGCGCAGGTCGAGGGTTCGACTGCTGATGTGGAACAGCAGCGACCCGCCGGGCGCCAGTTTTCGCAGGTAAAGGGCAACGGCCTCGCGGGTCAGCAGGTGCATCGGGATGCTGTCGGAGCTGAACGCATCGACGACCAACACATCGTACGTGCTGTCCGGCGCCGACGCGATCGTTAGCCGCGCGTCGCCCAGTACGACGCGCGGCTGGTTTCCGCAGTCGGCGAGGTACCGGAAGAAGCGCGGATCCCGTGCGATACGTTCAGCGAGCGGGTCGATCTCATAGAATGTCCAATCCTCTCCAGGCCGGGCGTAGCAGGCGAGCGTACCCGCCCCGAGGCCTATGACGCCGACCCGCCGTATCGAGCCCTGGGCCATGGCCGCGAAGAAACGACCGAACGGCCCCTCTCGGCTGTAATAACTCATCGGAATGTCTGCCTCACCTGGAAGCAGGCTTTCGGCTCCGTGCAGCGTGATCCCGTTGGTCAGTTGGTGCGCGGTGCCGTGATCGATGACACTGACGCGGTAGACTCCGAAGAAGCTACGTTCGGTGGCGATGACATCGCTTGAACCGGCTGCTGCCGCAACCAGCAAACAGGCGGCGACGCCGAGCGCGAAACGCCATCGTCGCGGTGAAAAGTTCAGCAATATGATTGCCGGCATGACGTAGCCGGCGACCATCATCAGGATAGGGATCCGACCGCTGTCGCCGGCGCCCGGAAGGAAACGCCGGGTCAGCAGCAGCACGCCTGACAAGGCGAGCGCCGCAGCGACGTCCAGGGCTCGAGCCCAGGTTCCGCCGCCGTTGGCGTCACCGTCTGTCTCGGGTTTCGCGAGGCATGCCGCGACGAGTGCCAGCGGATATTCCCAGACACCGGGAAAAATCAGCGGGGCCAGCAGTGCGTTGAACGCCCCTCCCAGCACGCCGCCGATGGACAGAAACAGGTAGAACTCGGTCAGGTTCGCCACCGGAGGCCGCCGCCGCGCGAGTTCTCCGTGGCACACCATACAGACCACGAGAAAATTGGTCAGGTGCAACGCCAGGAGCACTTCGAGTGGCAGCACCAATGGCAACCCGGGCGCCGCGGTAAGCACCAGAGGGATCATGACCAATGGCAGTAGTCGCACCATGGAGGCGTGGCGCAAGGGTGGCCGCCGGGCGAAGACAAGAATAAAGCTGAGCAA
>JBEKGV010000542.1:0-4147 GCA_050012615.1 Acetobacteraceae bacterium
CGAATTAAAGTGTGCCGAACCCATGGCGACAGGATGGACCCCACCAACCTCACAGTCGTAGCGATCAGGCCCTCGCCCCGCATCGTGCATGGACAATTGCCGCAAAGCGATTTCGCGTCTGTCGCGGATTGGATCACACTGAACGAGGACGCGTTGATCGGTTACTGGAATGGGACGCTCGGCACGACCGAGCTCGCGGTCAACCTTCGGCGCCTTGGGGACACATCGGACCGATAACGCCGCCGAGCGCCGACCACCCTCAGCCAGCCAGTTCGCGGGACCGGCGCGTGGCCGCCGCGATCGCCTCGCTGAGGGCTTTTGGCAGTGCATCCCGGGCCATCAGCACTTTCAGCGCCGCCTCGGTCGTTCCTCCAGGGCTGGTCACCGCCGTGCGCAATTCGGCGGCGGTCTCGGAACTGGCGGCGAGCAGCGCGCCGGACCCGGCCACGGTCTGGCGGGCCAGTACGCGCGCGAGATCCGGAGCGATGCCCTGCTCGATCGCCGCGCGTTCCATCAACTCGGCGAGCAGGAAAACGTACGCAGGGCCGCTTCCGGACACTGCCGTGACCGGATCGAGCAGGTCCTCCCGCTCAACCCACTCAACGAGGCCGATCGCACGGAGCAAATTCTCGCACAGAGTTCGCTGACCGCTCGTCACCGATGCACTAGGCGTCGCGACAGTCACGCCCTGACGTACCGCGGCTGGAGTGTTGGGCATCGCCCGGACGATCGCCGCGGATCCTCCGAGAAGAGCCTGGATCCCACCGATCGTGCGGCCGGCCATGATGGACAAAAACACGGCGGAGCTGGCGAACCTCGCGTATGCGGGCAACACCTCGGCGGCGCTTTGCGGCTTCACCGCCAGTACCACCGCGGCGGGCGAAAACGCGGCGGGAACCGATGACAGGGTGCTCACGACGGTCAGATCGGTCCCGGCGTTTCGCGCCGCATTGGGCGCGGGGTCGACGGCGAACGATGCGTCCAGCCCGCGTTCCCGCCATCCGGCCAACATCGCGCCTCCCATCCGGCCACAGCCGACCAGCAGCAGAGATGGGATTTCGCTCACGCCTCCCCCGCGCAATCCAGCATGGCCGCATCCAAAGCGTCAGTCGCCGACTTGCCACCCCAGAGCACGAACTGAAAAGCCGGGAAAAACCGCTCGCATTCGGTGATCGCGATATCGATCATGTCTTCCAGGCTCTCGGCCGAGGCTCCGGGTGCACCGCGCAGCAGTACTGCGTGGCGATACACCGGCATCCCGTCCTCGCGCTCGATACCGAAATGGCCGATCCAGAGCCGTTCATTCGCCAGGGCCAGCAGTTCGTAGAGGCCGGCACGCTGCTTTTCCGGCACCTTCAGATCGAAGGTGCAGGTGAAATGCATAGTGCTGATTTCAGGCGACCAGTTGAAGTAGAGGCCATAGTCGCACCAGCGTCCGGGTGCTTCCGCGACCATTTCGGCCTCGCCCCGGCGGTCGAACGCCCAGTCGTTCGCCGTGACTATTTGCTCCATGATGTCGAGGGGGTTGGCGGCGGGGTCGCGGGTCGTCATGACTGAAGCCGACATAGGGGGTCTCCCGTCCAGAGGAAGGCCTGCGCGGCCAGCTACCCAAATTGCCAGGGAATCGAAAAATTCTGGATTCCCTTGGGGTTGGCCGCAGTTGTTAGCCTATAGGCGTGTCGCATCGCGCCGCAAGTGCCACATCGCGTGTCAACGCGGCGATAATCCCGTTCGGAACAATCCTATTCGGGTGGCTTCGGCGCGGTTTCCAATCCCGCCAGCCGTGCCTCGATGACCGCCAGCCGTTCTTCCATCGCCGTGACACGGGCCTCGGCCGTTTCCTGCCCGTCGCGGGCCCGCGCCGCCATCTCCGCCATCGCGTCGTATTCGTCACGGCGCACCAGATCGAGTGCGCGCACCGCCTCGTCGATCCGGGCTCGGACGATCGCCTCGACCTCCTGGCGCATACCGGCCAGGGCCGAGATCGCGCCGCTGGCGACGCCGGCAAGGTCGTCGAAAAATCGCGGACGTTCGGCCATTGCTGTGTTCCCTTTCGTCTCACGCCGTCGCGCCGGGGCCGCTTCCGTCCATCGTACCAGACTTCTATAACCCGCCGCCATGATCCTGATCACAGGCGGCGCTGGTTTTATCGGCTCTAACTTACAGGCGGCGTTGGCAAGACGCGGCCTCGAAACCGTCGTGGTAGACTCACTTGGTTCCGAGGGGAAGTGGCAGAACCTTGTCAGGCATGCGCCAGATCGCATTGTCCATCCGGATGCCCTCGACGCGTTCCTCGAGACCCGCCCGGCGCTGGAAATGGTGTTCCACCTTGGCGCCGTCAGCAGCACGTCCGCCATTGACGGCGACCACACCTGGGCCTCGAACGTCGAACTCAGCCGCCGCCTCTGGACGTGGTGCGCCGAACGAGAGGTCCGCTTCACTTACGCTTCGTCGGCCTCGACTTACGGGGATGGCACCCACGGATTCGATGATGACGCCAGCCCGGCCGTGTTGGAGCGATTGCGGCCGCTGAGCCTTTACGCGTGGACGAAGCATGCCTTCGACCTGGCGGTCGCCCGCCGGCTCGCGGTCGCCCGGGAGCGGCCGCCGCAATGGGTCGGGCTGAAATTCTTCAATGTCTACGGGCCAAATGAGTATCACAAGGGCGAGATGATCTCGGTCGTGAAGATCAAGTACGACGAGATCGCCGCCGGTGGTCCCGCGCGGCTATTTCGCTCGGATGTCCCCGGTCTCGCGGACGGCCAACAATCGCGGGACTTCATTTGGGTCGGCGACGTGGTCGACGTCATGCTGTGGATGTTCGACAACCCGGACGTGAACGGGTTGTTCAATCTGGGGACCGGACGGGCGCGCACCTACCTGGACGTCGCTCACGCGGTGTGTGACGCGGCGGGCAAGCCGCGCGCCGTGGAGTTCATCGATCTGCCGATGAAGCTCCAGGGGCAGTGTCAATCGTTTACCCAGGCCCCGGTGGATCGCCTTCGGGCCGCTGGTTATTCGGGCCAGTTCACTCCGCTCGAAGAAGGCATACGCCGTTACGTCCAGGATCATCTGGCGGCGGCGGACCTTTACGCGTGATCCCGGTCCTCCTGTTTCCGAACATCGATCCGATCGCGGTGCAGATCGGGCCGCTGGCGATCCGCTGGTACGCCCTCGCTTATATCGCCGGCATCGTCCTGAGTTGGCGCCTGATGCGCCGTCTGGCGGCGCAGTCGCCCAAGGTCGCGACCAACACGCAGGTCGACGATTTCGTGTCCTGGGCAACTCTGGGCGTCGTTGTGGGTGGGCGGCTGGGTTACTGCCTGTTCTATCAGCCATCGGTTTACCTGGCGGATCCGCTCGCCATCCTCCGGGTCTGGACTGGCGGCATGAGTTTTCACGGCGGCATGCTGGGTGTCGCGATCGCGATTTTCTGGTTTTGCCGCCATTATCGCATTCCGGTTCTGGGCTTCGCCGACCGTTTGGCGGTCTGCGCGCCGATCGGTCTGGGCCTGGGGAGAGTCGCCAACTTCATCAACGGTGAACTCTGGGGCCGACCGGCACCGGCCTCCCTGCCCTGGGCCATGATATTTCCCCGCGGCGGCGACATCCCGCGGCACCCGAGCCAAATATACCAGGCATTGATGGAAGGGTTGATCCTTTTCCTGATCATGTTCTTTCTGTCCCGCCGCGAAACGATACGATCTCGTTTCGGCGCGCTGACCGGCGTTTTTTTGATCGGCTACGCGGTGGCCCGGATCACCGGGGAGTTCTTTCGGGAGCCGGACGAGTTCCTGGGTTTCCTGGTGTTCGGTGCCACGATGGGACAACTGCTATCGATCCCGATGCTGCTGGCCGGCTTGTGGCTGGCGCTGCGGCGTACTGCCGGCCCTCGAAGCGATTGACGCTCGCATACCGGCGTCGTGGTGAGAGACGGCTCGATGAAGGGCCGCGCCTGATCCCGGCGGCACGGCTGGCTCACCTACGGTTGGCCGCCCACGGGATCACTGCGTTTTCTTTGGGCCGAGGCGGTGACCATGGCGTCAGGCCGCCGCCTGGCCGGCCCGGGCAGCCTCAATTTTGGCAATGTCAATCCGGCGCATGGTCATCATGGCGTCCATCGCCCGCTTCGCGGCGGCGCGATCGG
>JBEKGV010000543.1:0-4144 GCA_050012615.1 Acetobacteraceae bacterium
GGTGTTCCAGCTGTCTCCTCCGCGTTTCGTCAGCCAGCAGATCGCAGCAGGTTTCGACGATCATATTGGTGGGCACGAATATGACCCCGGCGGCGATATTTTCTTCAATGTATGAATCAGGGTAGATATCAGCGACGACCGCTTTGGAGTTGGCAAAAAGATACGACACTCGGACGATCTCAAATATCCTCGATCGGTAAATATTATTGATATTCAAGACGATCTTCGACCTGGAGATCAAACTGTCCCGGCCTGCCCCGTACACACCGGAAGCAAACACTGTGGAAATGCCCTCATTGACCATGGCGCCAAGCGACGCGAACACCGAAAGTCGTTGCACTCCGACCGCGCCGTAAATCAGAACGCCAATATCCTGGTTTTCGGCATTTTCAATACGTGTCAGGATTGGAGCGTAACCAACAGGCACGAGTTTGACCGCATACCTTGGCATTAACCTGTTCCAGGCCGCGATGTTGGCACCGGTATAGTCCCATATCTGGAACTTAGATGAAATGAACTTCACGGTGTTTTTCGGGTTGGCGTGATCATATTGCGGATCCCCGCTTATCTGCTCCAGGTTGTAATAGATCGTATCGTCTGGACAATCGATCAGCAGATCTGGCGAAAGGTGTCCACCGAACACAATGTTTCTTTTACCAGCGCAATAATTGTTGACACTGTATGTAGCCATATGTCCGAGTTGCCGGAGCCCCCACAACACTGACTCTATGACCTCCCGATAGGCTTCTGTGCCGCGGACGCCAGCTCCCGTTACGTGGACAGCATTGAAATGAGTCATGTGGCTCGCCCGTTTCGCACATTCGGCAGTGCATCTCGCGCCGCGGATACGCGGCTCCGGTTTTTCAGGCGGTGCTGTTCGATGTGCATGTGTCGTGATCCTGTTCGAAAGCCCCGGCGCGACGTAAAACACAAACCTAACCGCCAAACGTTGAAGAAAAGTGAATCGCCGGGCGGTTTCAGGAAGGCATGGAGGAAGCTGTGATGGGAAAACTCGACGGTAAAGTGGCGATCGTGACCGGCTCGGGCCGCGGACTCGGGCGTGCCTACGCCCGCCGCCTCGCGGGGTTGGGGGCGAAGATCGCGGTTACCGACATCGACCTGAAATCGTTCGAGGAATTCGAGATCGAGGCGAAATCGATGACCGCCGAAAGTACGGTCGCGGAAATCGTCAATGGCGGTGGCGAGGCCATCGGGATCGAGATGGATGTGACCGATGCAACGGCGGTCAGCGCGATGGTGGCTCAGGTCATGAAGCAATGGGGCAGGGTCGATATCCTGGTTTGCAATGCCGGAGGCGGACGCGGCCGTCCGGTCGATACCAAGGCCAGTTCCCTCGACCCGGCGCTGCTTCACCTGGTCACCAGCATGAACCTGTACGGCACGGTCCATAGCGTGAACGTCGTGGCCCCGATCATGAAGGAACAGCGCTCCGGCAAGATCGTCACCGTCAGTTCGGTGGCCGGTCTGAACCCATCCACCGATGGCGGCTACGCCCACTATGGTGCGGCGAAGGCGGCGATCGCGCATTATACGCGATATCTCGCGCAGGATCTGGGTCGTTACGGGATCACGGCGAACTGCATCGCGCCTGGCACGATCACCACGGGTCGCATCGTTTCGACCGTCATGCCGAACCAGGCGAACGCCAATCGCGATCCGACCGAACAGATCGCTTTGCGGCGCCTCGGCTCGGTCGACGACTGCGCGAAGGTCGTCGAGTTCCTTTGCACCGATCTGTCGGATTACGTGACAGGCCAGTGCATCGCGATCGATGGCGGGTTGATGCGAGGGAACTGACTCGCGGGAAGCTGCCTCCGGTTACCGGACCCGCACCACTATCCTTTCACCGCGGCGGCGGTGAGACCCTTGATGAAATATCGCTGAAAAAACACAAACAAACCGGCGATCGGGATGGTGGCGACGGTCGAGGCAGCCATGGCCGCACCCCACATCGGGGCGTGCTGATAGGGTTGGCTGTAGTTGGTGAGACCGACGGCCAGGACGTTCAACTCGCGGTCCTGCACGATCACCAGTGGCCAGAGGAATGTGCCCCAGGACCAGATGAAGACGATAATGGCGAGGCTGGTGAGCGCGGGCAGCAGCAGCGGCAAAACGATGCGCAAAAACATATGGAACTCGCCGGCGCCGTCCACACGTCCGGCCTCCAGCAGTTCGTCCGGCAGATCGGCGGCGTACTGCCGCATCATGAACACGCCGAACGCGTTCATCATGCCGGGAATGATGAGACCGGGGTAGCTGTTCTCCCAGCCGAACGCCTTCACTTCGATGAACAGCGGCACCACCAGGATCTGGAACGGGATCATCAGCGTGCAGATCACGAAGAAGAACAGGAAGCCGCGGCCGGGGAACCGGTATTTGGCGAAACCAAAGCCGGCCAGCGCGCCAAAAAACACCGTTATCGCGACATGCACCAGCGACAACAGGGTGCTGTTGAAAAAATACCGCCAGAGTGGGGCGAATTCGGCAGCCTCACGGAAGCGGGCGAGCCACTGGAAGTCATGCGGCAGCCAGTGGATCGGAATGGCCTGGATTTCCGGTTCGGCCTTGAACGCGGACGTAACCATCACCCAGATCGGGAAGGCGAACACGACCGCCGCCGCGAACGCGACGAGAAACAACAGCAGTCGCCCCCGCGCCCTAGCTCGCACGGCGGTTAAACCAGAGTTGGGCCGCCGTGACCGCCAGGATCAGCGCGAACATCACCACCGATATGGCGGCGGCGTCGCCCATGCGGAAATACTGAAATCCGTATTTCAGCACCAGCAGCCCGAGCACCAAGGTGGAGTTGGCCGGACCGCCAGGGTCGGGGCTGAGCACGTACTGCAAGGTGAAGGTCTGGAACGCGTTGATCGTGCTGAGCGCGGCGACCAGCACCGCGGTAGAGCGCAGCAGCGGCAGATCGATATGCCAGAAAGTGCTTAGCGGCGTGGCGCCATCGATGTGTGCCGCCTCGCGCAGTTCGGGCGGAATGCCGGCGAGGCCGGCCAGCCAGATCAGCATGAAGAATGGGATCGCGGCCCAATCATGCACCGCGATCATCGACAGCGGTGCCAGCACTGTGTTGGTCAGCCAGTCGATCTCGGTCACGCCGCGCCAGGCTCCGGCCAGCCAGGTCATGACGCCATTGGGATGCAGCAGCATCCGCCAGACGACGGCGACCACGACGACGGGCGGCAGCACCGGCAGGAAAAACAACGTCTTCAGAACGGTTCGGCCACGAAACGCCTGGTCGAACAGCAGGGCCGCCAGCAGTGAGGCGAGCCAGACCGGCACGGTGGCTCCGGCGACAAAAACCAGCGTGTTGGCGAACGCGGTCAGGAACAAGCGGTCGGCGAACAGCGCATAAAAATTGTCCAGCCCGACCCAGTTCGGAGGATCCAGCAGGTCATAGTCGGTCAAACTCAGCGCGAACCCGAACATCACCGGAAAGATACTGAACATCGCGAAATAAGCGACCACGGGCGAGACGAAGACGAGGCCCCACCAACGTCGATTGAGCGGCCTGCGTCTTCTCATGTGCCGGCCGAGGTCCCCACTGCCCCTACTTCAGCATTGCCTCGGCGCGCGCCTTCTCGCGTTTCAGCACCGCATTCATGTCGTCGTTCATCTGCGGCAGCACGGTGGCGATCGGTTGGCCGCCCAGGATCATGGCGTCACGGCCTCGCGCGAGAATGTCGACGATCTGATTGTAGCCGACGACGCGAGGCGCGAACCTCGCCTTCTTCAGTTCGGTCAGGAAGACCTGACTGTCGGGGTCGCCGGTCCTGGCCAACACGTCCTCTCTGGGCACGAACAACCCGGCGCCGGTGAACAGTTCCACGGCGTGGTCGGTGTAAAACCGGGCGAGCTTCCAGGCCGCCTTCTGCACCGCCGGCGCGGAGCGGGCGTTGACCATCATGTAGTAGGCATAAGCATCGTAGCCATTATCATTCTTGCCGTCGGCGAAACGCGGCAACGGCTTCACCGTATAGTCGATCTTGGCATCGCGCATCTGCGGTATGCCCCAAATGCCAAAGCTGCAATCGGTAGCGAGGTTGCCCGCGAGGAAGTCGGTGCGCGTGTCGGTATATTGCGGCCCGCCCAGTTTATACTTGTTCACCCA
>JBEKGV010000544.1:0-4131 GCA_050012615.1 Acetobacteraceae bacterium
TATCCGCGGCAATGCGAAAGTCCGCGGCAAGACAGGAGGTCGTTCGATATGACGGAAGCACATGGTCCCCTTCAGGGCGTGAAGGTCGTCGCCTGCTCCACCGCGCAAGCCGGGACGGTGCCCTATATGCTGATGGCCGATTTGGGTGCGGAGGTTATCAAGATCGAGGTGCCTGAGGCCGGTGACAACTCCCGCGGCTCGACCGTGTTTCCCGGCTTCCCGAGCACCTACTTCGAAACCAACAATCGCGGCGTGAGAAGCGTCACGCTCAATCTGAAGGCGGAGGAAGGACGGACGATTCTTCGCAAGCTTGTCGCCAAGGCGGACATGTTCGGGCAGAATTTTCGCCCCGGTGCGGCGGAAAAGAACGGATTTGGCTACGAAGAACTCAGAAAGGTGAACCCGAAGCTCGTTTATGTCTCGATTTCCGGGTACGGGCCGAACGGACCGCATGCCGATCTGCCCGGCACCGATTCCATGGCCCAGGCCCTGGGCGGAATCGCGGAGGCGTATTCGACACCGGGACAGCCGTTGCGGACCGGCATTGTCTCGGTCGCCGACGAGACCTGTGCGATCCTGGCATTCGGCGGAGCGCTCGCCGCGCTGACTTACGCACGCACCACGGGCATCGGGCAGAAGGTCGATTGCTCGCTGCTTGGCGGTCAGATCCGTCTGATGGGCTGGACGCTGACCACCGCCATGTGGCGGAACCGAAATCCGGTCACTGGACAGGCCCGGGTGACCGGTACGGTTGCGCGCCCAGGACTTAGCGCAAGTTTCAACGATCGGGATTGCAAGCCGCTTGTGCTCCAGTTGAACGGTGCGCGGCAGTGGCGAGGAGCGATGACCGCGCTCGGCTTTTTCGATCGGCTTCAGGAAGCGGGTTTCGGCGATCTCGGTGTGATCATCGAGTCGGAGGAGCGGCGAGCGACGCTGTTGCGGCTATTGGACGATCTGTTCGCGACCGGCCTTCGCGACGATTGGGTTACGAGGCTGCGTGGCGCGGACATCGTCTCCGCCCCGATCAATACGCTGCTCGAAGCGTCCAACGATCCGGACGTCGTGGCCAATGGATACGTTACTGAGATGGAATATCCAAAGCATGGCAAGAAACTGAAAGTACACGGCACGCCCTGGCGGTTTTCCGAAACGCCCGCCAAGGTCGGCATCGCGCCGGAGCTCGGAGCCGACAATCACGCGGTGCTCTCCGACCTCGGTTACACCGCCGCGGAGATCGGCGATTTCAGAGCGAGGAAGATCATTTAACTGGTTGGCGAAGCTCGCACTTTTCCACAGTATTTTCCGATGGTGACGGGCCAGACTGTGACCTGGATCACAGTTTGCCCGGGTCGCGCATGGTAGGCAGGCGGGCTCGATTGTCGTGGCCCCAATACAAGCGACGATTGGGCGGGCCGTTGCTTGGCCCAGGTCAACCCGGACCTAACTTTGACCCAGTTTCCGGAAGGAGACTGGGTCGCCTTTTCCTGGGGCGGCGCCGGCTTGTCGGGTGGTCTTGACAACCTCATCCACATGTCGCGCATTCTAGCCGTATCCGTCATTCGCTCGCGCGGGGGTCGGACAATGCGAGTCACTCGCTAAAAGAAAGTACGGGAGGGAACGACTATGAGCGCATCCGTTACGGCGCCGTCCGCCACGACGCCTGGATTACTTGACCGTGCGCGCATTGTCGCTCGGCCGGGGTTCAATCGATGGTTGGTACCACCGGCGGCGCTCGCAATCCATTTGTGCATCGGTATGGCGTACGGCTTCAGCGTGTTCTGGCTGCCGCTGAGTCAGGCGATCGGCATCACCGCGCCGGTCGCCTGCGCTGCCGATTCGACGTTGCTGACCGCGCTGTTCACCACGACCTGCGATTGGAGGGTCGCCGATCTTGGCTGGATGTTCACGTTGTTTTTCGTGGTCCTGGGCTCGTCGGCGGCGGTGTGGGGCGGTTGGCTGGAGCGAGCAGGACCTCGCAAAGCCGGCTTCGTCGCGGCACTTTGTTGGTGCGGCGGTCTGTGTGTTTCGGCGTTCGGCGTTTACGTTCATCAGCTATGGCTGTTGTGGCTCGGATCGGGAGTGATCGGCGGCATTGGTCTTGGACTGGGCTATATTTCGCCCGTATCGACGCTGATCAGATGGTTCCCCGATCATCGAGGCATGGCCACCGGCATGGCGATCATGGGTTTTGGCGGCGGGGCGATGATCGGCTCGCCGCTTGCGGACATCCTGATGAACCACTTCCGCACCGCGCATTCGGTCGGTGTCTGGCAGACGTTCGTGGCCCTCGCGGCGATTTACTTCGTGTTCATGACGGCGGGCGCATTCGGCTATCGGGTGCCACCCGCGCATTGGCGGCCGGCCGGTTGGCATCCATCGTCTCGTGCCGCCACGTCGATGATCACGCACGGCAACGTTGCCTTGCACAACGCCCACAAGACGCCTCAGTTCTGGTTGGTCTGGGCTGTCCTGACGCTCAACGTCAGCGCGGGCATCGGAGTGATTGGCATGGCCTCGCCGATGCTGCAGGAGATCTTCGCTGGCGGGTTGCTGGGGAGACCCGAGATCACATTCAGTGCGCTCGACCCCGGGCAACGGAAGCAGATAGCCACGCTCGCGGCCGCGTTCGTGGGTTTGTTGTCGCTGTTCAACATTGCCGGCCGGTTCTTTTGGGCTTCGTTGTCGGACCGGATCGGCCGGAAGATGACCTACGCTGCCATCTTCGTGATCGGGATCGCGCTTTATGCCTCGACCCCGGCATTCGCCCATGCGGGCTTTCTGTTTCTGTTCGTGGGGTCGTTTTGCATCATCCTGTCGATGTATGGCGGTGGCTTCGCGACAGTGCCGGCCTACCTCGCCGACCTGTTCGGGACCCAAATGGTCGGCGCCATCCATGGCCGCCTGCTGACCGCCTGGTCGACCGCGGGGATCATTGGTCCGGTCGTCGTCAACTACATCCGCGAGGCTCAGATCGACGCTGGCGTGCCGCGCGCGCTGGTCTATGACCGCACGCTTTACATCCTCGCGGGAATGCTGGTGCTTGGCCTGATCTGCAATCTTCTTGTGCGCCCGGTCGCGGCCAGGTGGTTCATGGACCCGGTCGAGGTCGTTCCCACCGCGGCACAGGACGTTGAAAACGAAGGCGGCGTCGATACCGGCCACCTCACCACGACCTCGATCCTCGCCTGGGCCGGCGTTGCGATCCCAATCGCGTGGGGCGCGTGGATCACGCTTTCGAAGGCGTTGTTGTTGTTTGGGTGAAATTGCGGCGCTCAGGAGAAGCGGGAAAAATCCGGCAGACGCTTTTCCATGAAGGCGGCGAATGCTTCCGCCGCCTCGGGCGAGCCGACGCGCTCACGGAACAATTCCAGTTCTTCGCTGATGCGGCCTGCGAGATCGGATTTGCCGCGACGCATGAGGAATTTGGTTTGCTTGACCGCCTGAGGCGGCAGCGTGGCGAGACGTCCGGCCACGGTGCGGGCCGCGTTCATCAGCTCGGCGTCGTCCACGACCTGGTAGACGAAACCGGCTGCGAGCGCCGTTTCGGCGTCCAGCGCATCACCCAGAAGCAGCATCGCGCTGGCGCGCTGGTGGCCGAGAAGTTGTGGGAACAGCAATGAACTTCCCGCCTCGGGCACCAGGCCGAGGCGGGTGAACGGCATCACGAAGCGAGCGGAACGGGCGGCGACAATCAAATCGCAATGTGCGAGCATCGTTGTGCCGACGCCGATCGCGGCCCCGTTCACTGCCGCGATCAGCGGCTTCTGCAACGTCGACAGCGCGGTGAGAAACGGCGACGCGGCCGATGTGTTCCGCGATTCGGCGCGCTGCTGAAAGTCCCTGATGTCGTTGCCGGAGGTGAACGTGTCTCCGGTGCCGGTCAGCAGGATGACCCGGATCGCGGGGTCGTTTTCCGCCGAATCAAACGCCGCGACGACACCGTCATACATAGCACGGGTCAGCGCGTTCTTCTTTTCGGGCCGGTTGAAGCGGATTTCCATGATGCCGTTGGCGCGGGCGACGATGAGTTCTTCGGTCATGTTGTAGCCTCAATCCGGACAGCGTAGGGGCAAGAAACGTCAGCCACCATCATCAGTAACGTTCCCTCGGTCACGCCTGGACGGGCAGAAT
>JBEKGV010000545.1:0-4128 GCA_050012615.1 Acetobacteraceae bacterium
TGCAATTCCAATCGCGGTTGAAATACTCATGCGCGAGGTAGTCACGATTTTGTTCAGTGATCAGCTTAAGCCGTTCGTCGAGACCCGTCGCGGCGCGAGCGAAGAGCGGACTCGCACCGAGCAGCTCGCGGCTGAACTTCAGTGCGGCATCGATCCGTTGGGCGATACCCGGAGGCCCGGACGCGTAACGATCATGGAGTGCGAATATCTGGCGCAGAGGATAGGCCGGGGCCCATCCGGGAAAGCAATTGTAGCTGACGTAGAAAATTCCCCCTGGCTTAAGGTACCGTCTGGCGAATTCAATGATGATGCGGTGGTTTTCGCGGCTGACCCAGGACCAAATGCCATGCAGGCTGATGCTGTCGAACCGCGGCATGTCGTCACGAGCCAGCATCTGCTCGAAGCTGTCGTCGTAAAGCCGGAGATTGGTGCGGGCGAAACGCGCGATGCGACTCGCGTGCGCGGCATGCGCCGGATTGAAGTCGTTGGCGACGTACTGACCCGGATTGGCAGCGGCGTTGATGTTGACGGAAATACCCTGGCCGAAACCCAATTCGCAATGAGCCGAGGCCGCGCCGGGGTCATCGCATGCCAAACCGCGCAGCAGCAGGCAGAAACGTTGGTATACCGGCGACGTCTCACGGTAGTAGCCATAGGCATAACCGACATCGGTGACGTAGCCCTGGTTCCAGACGCGGCTCACGTCGCGGGTTCCTCGCCTGGAAGAGTCCTCGCATCCCCGGCGACCCCAGCTTGCGTCCGCGTGGTCCATGCCCACCCAGGCGCGAGCGCTACCGTCAGGACGTGAAGAAGCATTCTTTGACTCCGCACAGGCCGATTGGATGCATCGCAGTGATACCCAGCAAAGCGACAGAAATGTTAACAGACCGTTAGCAAGCCGTGCCGATCCGGCGAAATGTTCCCTCTTGTCGCTATCGCATCGATATTAACCGGCGAGTAATCATTCGCGCGCACGATCCTCCCGAAGCCTTCGGTTCATCACGGATTTATTCAACGTATCGGGTGGAGACGAGCGTTGGCGACCGGAGCATTCCTTCGCGCATTTCGGGAAAGACTGGCGACATGAAGCACTGGCGCGTTCGATGACTTACAGTAACGCCGATCTCGTCGTCGTCGGTGCCGGATTTTTCGGCCTGACCATCGCCGAGTGCGCCGCGCGCGAACTCGGGTCGCGCGTGCTGGTCGTCGAACGGCGAGACCACATCGGCGGCAACGCGCACAGCCGCATCGATCCGGAAACTGGCGATGAGGTGCATGTTTACGGCTCACACATCTTCCACACCAGCAGTGACGCGATCTGGCACTATCTGCATCGGTTCACGGGGTTCACCGCGTATCGGCACCATGTCTTCACTCGTCATGCGGGGCGTGTCTTTCCGATGCCGATCACCCTCGGCACCATTTGTGAGTTCTTTGGCCAGGCCTTCACGCCCGACGAGGCGCGTGCGCTGATCGCCGGGCAGGCGAGCGAACTCGCGGCACGCGCGCCTGCCAATCTGGAGGAAAAGGCGATATCGCTGATCGGGCGGCCGCTCTACGAAGCGTTCATACGCGGCTATACAGCCAAGCAGTGGCAGACCGATCCGCGTGATCTCCCCGCCGGCATCATCACGCGCTTGCCGGTACGTTATACGTTCGACGCGCGGTATTTTTCCGACACTCATCAGGGGCTGCCAAAGGAGGGCTATTTCCGCCTGTTCGAGCGAATGGCGGCGAACCCGCTGATCCGCATCGAGACGAGTACGGACTTCTTCGCGATCCGCGATCATCTACCGCCTGTCCCGCTGATCTACACCGGTCCGATCGATCGATACTTCGACTTTCGTCTGGGCCATCTTGGCTGGCGCACAATCGATTTCGAGCGAGAGGTGGTCGAAACGCCGGATTTCCAGGGCACGGCCGTCATGAACTACGCCGATACCGACGTGCCCTTCACCCGCATCCACGAGTTCCGCCACCTGCATCCGGAGCGCCGGAACGAAGCGGCGTGCACGGTGATTTTCCGAGAATTCTCGCGATGCGCCGGCCTTCACGATGAACCGTATTATCCGGTCGATACCGCCGCGGATCGACGCATGTACGACGGCTATCGCGCGCTCGCGGCCGAGGAGTCCAACGTCATCTTCGGTGGCCGCCTTGGCTCCTATCGATATCTCGACATGCACCAGGCCATCGGCGCGGCGCTGAAAGTCTTCTCGCGCGATATCGGCCCGCGCATCCGGTCCCAAACGCCAATCATGCGACAGATGGCATAAGCATTCACCGACCTGAAGCGGAGGCGACCGATGCGGCTCAAACTGTTTTCATGCCATCACCTCAAGCCCGAATTCACCTGCAATACGGAGATTTTCCAAACTCTCGTCTCCAACATACCGGAACCGGAGGACGGTTCCTTCATGTCGGACCTCGGCGGCATCAACATCGCGGGCGATAATCTCTACTCCGAATTGCGGCATCAATATTTCGTATGGAAGAACCTGATCGCCGATTACGACTACGTCGGTTTCGAGCATTATCGGCGGCCGTTCTTCATCGACCCGCTGCCGTCGCGGACCCTCGCCGCGGAGTTCCCCAACCTTTGGGGAATGCGGCTTTTCTTCGCCGCATCCAACAAGCTGGGTCTGCTGCGCGAACGAGACGATTTCGAGCAATATCTGGCGATGCGGCGCTCGCTCGATGCGCCGGCGATCGCGCAACTCGGGCAATGGATCGGCGGTTACGATATCGTCGTTCCCAGGGTTCACATTCAGAATATCCAGCAGCAGTGGAAAAGCTGCTTCGAAGATGACATTTACTGGGATACGATGGTCGAAGGAGTGACCAAGAGCCGGTTCTTCGAATCGCGCCGGATTGAATATACCTTTCAGATCGAAGCCTGCTATTTTGTGAACATGTACATCATGCGCAGCGAATTGCTGGACGAGTACCTGACTTTCTGCTTCGAGGTCCTGGCATTCTGCCGATCCCGCCTGGTCCTGAAAGGGCGCGCGCTCGGCTATTTCTCCGAACGATTGTTCTCATTCTGGTTGTATCAAAAACGAGTCGAACTGCCCACTTTGAAGGTGCTTGAGTTACCCTTCGTGATGCTGATGCCAACAGTCTATTCTGGAAATCCAAGCGAGGCCGCGAGACCGGAGATATAAACATTACCAGTGACTATGTTGGCTCTTGCGAACTTTAATCGTGATGGCGCTCCCCCGGCTTGATCGGGCGATCTCCGGGCCACCTGAACCATTACTGACCGCGGCAGATGGCCCGGACGAGCGGGCCATGACGAATTGGATTGGTTAGGCCATCCACTCCGTGATCCCCCGAGTGGTCTCGCGTGTCCTTCGTGTTGAAATCTCGCTCAACCCCATTAACCCGGCGCCTTCCGCTCGCCCGGCAGACTGAGCCATTTTTCAACGTCCACGCGAAGCTCCTCGATCATCGTCTGCGTAACCGGGTCGATCGCCTCGAGGACCGTCAGGACCGTCTCGCACGTCTCTCGCAGCGCGAACAGGAAGCCCCGTTCCACATCCCGGGCCGTCAAATGATGCGCGAACTGGGCCGCTTCGGTATGATGGCCTTGCTCCTGCAAACGCTCGATGACCTTCTGGGCCCGCTGTTCCACGTCACTTTCCATGAGTTCGCTCGCTTCCCGGTTGCCGATGGCGATGCGGACGTTATCACAGATCGCGCCGCCACGCGCACGACCCGATCGGCGCGGCCGGAGCTGACAGCCACCAAATACACAATTCGTAAATTTCACGCCGGCGGTCGGCTTCCCACCTGTCGAAAATACCCACCGAAACCTGGTCTGAGGCAGGAACCACGCCGCTATGATCCGTATTGCCCGCAATGTATGTACGTTCACGGCGATCAGGTGCCCGGCTCCGCGCCCTCCCGCGCGTCGCCGCGGCCTCCACCGCCCAACCGCTAACGAACCGCGAGATCCACACAATGGCCGGCGCCGTACTGACACTCAATGCGGGTTCGTCCAGCATCAAGTTCTTGCTGTTCGAGATTGGCAAATCGGGCGAACTCACTCGGGGCCCAGGTGGCGAGGTCGAGGAGATCGACAGCGCTCCGCACTTCATCGCCCGCGACGCGGCCGGAGCCGTTCTC
>JBEKGV010000546.1:0-4125 GCA_050012615.1 Acetobacteraceae bacterium
CGCAAAGCAATGAGAGCGCGGATCCGCCTGCGGAGTCCGTTAGCTTCCCACAACTCACGCTCCCGTCACGTCGACTGTGACAATCCTGGGCTTCAACAAGCTACCAGGGGATGGAGCATGGTGCAGATGAATACGCAGATGGCACAGGTTGCCGAGCGCAGGGTGCCATATTCCGCGCTCGCCGAGACACGGCCTCGAAGCTCGGTTGAAGCGGCGAAAAGTCTGATCGGAGGCGAGTCCGTACTGGGTCGCCTATTAGAGCGTGATCTGGTCGATTTGTTACAATGGTCGATAGTCCGCACATTGCGCAAGCGAGCGCAGATTTACCGGCGCGGGGATCTCGGCCGAACCGTGATCGTCATATTGGACGGTTACGTGAAACTGTCCTCCATGACGGCCGGCGGACGCGAGGTCGTATTGGAAATCGCGAGACCTGGCATGTGTTTCGGCGAATTGTCCGTGCTCAACGACTGGCCGCGCGATACCGATGCGACCGCGCTCTCGCGATGCCGATTGCTGGCGATCGATGGACGGCGGTTCACGCAGGTCATGGCGCGCAACCCAGAGGCGCTCCAAACCGTCATACAGTTGATTAGCCGGCGGCTACGGACGGCGACCGAGCGAGTGTTGGATGGAGTGGCGATGGTGGCGTCAGCTCGCCTCGCGAAGGCCCTCATGCAACTGGCGGAATTACAGTGCTCCACCGTACGGGATGGCGCCCGGATTAATTTGCAGCTGTCGCAGACCGAACTCGGCGGCATGACAGGTTTAACGCGAGAAAGCATCAACAAGCATCTGGCGTCTTTGCGCGATGCGGGGTGGATCTCTCTGACCGGCAAAGCGGTTACGCTGCTCGATTGCGCGGCCCTGCACCGCCTGATACGCGAGCACGATGGAGAACCACCTGCTCAGGGAAACGATTTGTGGCACTCGGGGTAAGTACCAGAAACCGCGGGTGAGAGCGGTAACGAGAAGGGGGTCGCGGTTCGCGGCGGCTCTTCCCGACGGGGCAGTGAAGGCCGAGGACAGCCCATTGCTGAGCGGGCAGGAGGCCTGGGCTGCTGTCCTGACACGTGTGATTGCCCGCCCTGTTTGAGAGAGACCGGTCGGTCAGACACGGTTCGGCGATCCGTTCACATGGTGCCCGAACAGCCAATGTCGCCGCCAGCGCCGACCCTGAACTTCGCACGTGGCGCGAGGAATATAGGCGTTGCCTGGAGGCACAACCGAAATACGAGCCAACGATCACGCCATCAGTGCGAAATCTCCTCCAACGCGAGATTATTGGTCGATGGTCCGAAGAACCCCACCGATATTACCACCATGCCCATCGCGCCGGCGACAAAGAGGAACACCGCCATGACACCGAACTGGCCCAGAAGCCAGGCGATGACGAACCCGGTGAAAATCGCGCTGAGCCGGCTCCAGGAATACACGAAGCCGACCGCGCTGGCGCGCATGCGGGTTGGGAACAGCTCCGACTGATAGTTGTGCGCCGAGAACGACAACCAGGAATTCATCATGGTCTGAAACGCACCAATGATGATCAGTGGCAATGCCTCGGACTGTGTCGAGAACAGAATGCCGAACAGGGCGATTCCGGCGCAGGAGAGGCAAACCTGCCACTTGCGCTCGATCTTGTCCGCGAACCGCGCGCTGAGGAGCGGGAACAGCGGATAAGCGAAGGCGATGATGAAGGTGTATTGCAACGTCTGCGACACATGGATGCCCTTGGCGATGAGTAGCGTAGGTACCCAGTTCGCGAAGCCATAAAAGCCGATCGTTTGGAAGAAGTTCGCCACCGACAGCATGATGGTGCGCTTCCGGTAGCGTGGGCCGAACGCCTCGATCAACTGACCTGGCCTCGGGTCTTCCACGGCGGGCGGCCCTGGACGGGGCAACGGGGCGCCCGACTCTGCGGCGACCTTCGTTTCGATCGCGTGCATGACCATTTCGGCCTCGACGAGACGGCCCTGCTGGGCGAGCCAACGCGGCGATTCCGGCAGGCCGAAACGCGCCCACCAGACCAGGATCGCGCCGGCCGCATCAAACAGCACGACCCAGCGCCAGCCTGACAGACCCAACGGTGCGATGGGAACGAATATCCAGGCCAGCAACGTGACGACCGGCACGGCGACGAAGCCGATCGCCTGTTGGATCGCGAAAGTGCGGCCGCGTGATTGTTTCGGCACCAGCTCCGAGATGTAGGTATCGACGGTGACCAGTTCGATGCCGATCCCGATACCCGCCAGCAAGCGCCATAGATTGACCGTTTCGGGCGTTGATTGAAACGCCATGACGGTCGCGCAAATGCTGTACCAGACCAGCGAGTATGTGAAAACCGTGCGCCTGCCGAACCGGTCGGCGAAGCGGGTGAGGAACATCGTGCCGATGAACAAGCCGGTGAACAGCGCCGCGATGAAAGATGCGAGGCCGGTGAAGCCAAAAAACGCGACCGTGGTGGAGGTGAAGATCTTATCGGCGAACAAGCCTGGCGCGATGGTACCGGTCAGGAAGATCGAATACGTATCGAACCAGCCGCCCAATGAAATCAGCAGCACCAGGACCCACATGTGGCGGGTCATGGGAAGGCGGTCCAGCCGGGCGGTAATTTCCGCCGCTGGTGTCACGACCAGTGTCGAACTCATGGTTTGTCTGCCCTCTCGACGCGGTTTTCCGCGTTATCGTTTCCTCGTTGATCGTCTTTTGGTTTGCCGCGTCAGCCACCGGCTGGCTACAGGCACCTGCCCAGTGTCCGTGAAAATGGACCGCCGCGCAAATTCGGTTGGCGGCACGGGCGGTGAGTGGGCTTGGTACGGTGGTCCCTCTCGGACCGTTAACTTCGTGACCGCGACCGGGAGTGACGCACGCTATCGCGGTGCCCGACCCGATGGTGGTGGTCGAAGTCCTGTCCCCGAGCACCCGAGGCATCGACCTGACCCGCAAGCTGGTGGCGTATTTTTCGATCCCTTCGGTGCGGCATTGCCTGGTGTACTGGGCTGACAGGCCGCAGGTCGTGCATCACCGGCGGCGGGAGGATGGGCAGGGGGTAGAGACGCGGATGCTCACGGAGGGGGAGATCAAGCTGGAACCGCCAGGGATAGTGATTACGCTGGCGGAGGTTTATGGGGAGTAGGTTTTTGGTTGGGCGTTCGACTCCATTGAGAGTGCTTTGCGCAACACGTTGAGCAGTCTTTGTCTGGAAAGAACCGCGTCATTTGGACTGGCTGAACGAGCCCAGAACCAGATTTCCACGGATGGAACAATTTCATTGAAATCGTCCAGGTTGAGTTGAACTGGAACCAACGCGAATGTTATCTTCCAATCATCCCTACCTATTTGCCTGCGCATGTCTGCCGCGATGGCTTTAGAATGAGAAAGATAATCTTTGGAATTCAATTTCGCATAGTCTGACCCGATCACCTGAACGTAACCACCGGCAACCTCTCGGCGGCCCTTGGCGCCCCGCGTTTCGCGATGAGCACCGATATCGCAACCAAGGCTAAACAATGGCGACCCTTGTGTCGCCAAGTCAACCAGTAGTAACTGAAGTTCAGGCGCTTCCAGACCTTCCGCGATTGTCTTCGCGGTTTCCGGCTTGCCACGCAAATCAACGAACCCCCGATTATTCCGAATCTCGTCATGTAGAGGTGGATAGGGAACCGTATTCCCGGTTCCAGCTCCCTCATATCTGACCAAAAGGCCCATGTGCTTTCTCTAGCTCGACCTATTGATTGCGTCGAAACGTCGGATTCCATACCGAAAATAGACCGGGTCTGTCTGGCTTTGCCAATCGGTCGTTCCACTCAATTTTAGTCCCTCGCTTGAGGGTTCCATCCGGCGCAATCACCTTCAGACCCCCATCGGCACGGATCGAAGCTATGACGCCATCCAGAATTTCTCGGGTAACTGGTGTATGGCTGCATAACTTCCCATAGAAATCCTCATATCGAATTGAATCTCCGGCCGCATCAGCGGCTGCGTAAATCAATTTCGGAGCCTCCTTCAGCGCACGGTCGATCGACCGATTTCGCGCGTCTGCATCAAACGAGAATGGAAGTTCAGGCCCTTGAAAGGTCCCGTCAAACCCGAGGCTAAGTAGGCCCTCGCGTCCGTAGTGTAAGC
>JBEKGV010000547.1:0-4124 GCA_050012615.1 Acetobacteraceae bacterium
GCCATCACCTCGGTCCGCTGACGCCGACTGGCCGCCGGGTGGGGCGGCCCCGGGGAATGCCGGATGGGACCTCGGATGGAACGGGGGATGGCTTGGCGCCCAGGGTGGCCCAATGGGGTGGCCCGAAGGGGACGATCCAAGGCGGGTGGCGGCGAAGGGGTTGCCAGGGGGGTGGGGTGGCCCCAAGGGATGGCATGTGAGAACGTCGTGATCTCAACAAAGTCCCTTCGAGGAGGACCTGCGATGCGGTGGTCCGGGATCCCGCCAAGGATCCGGCATGTCTGGCTGATTTGTGCACTGCTGCCAGCCCTGGCCCTGCCGCTCACTGCTCACGCTCAAATCGACAGCCGCGAGGGGATCGCGCTGCAGAACCAGCTCTATCAATTGCGGCAGGACCTCCAGTCGCTGCGCGGCGACATTGGCCGGGGCAATCCCGGCCCGGTTGGCGGAGGCGGCGGCGGCGGAGACATCGCGGCCCAGTTGCTGAGCCGGGTGCAGGCGATGGAGGAACAGGTCCGCCAATTGCGCGGCCGCATCGATGAAACACAAAATCTGATCGCTCGCCAGAACGCCGATTTGTCGAAGCGGATCGACGACCTGACCTTCCAGCTAAATCTGCAGGGCAAGGGTGGCGCGCTGACCCCATCCTCCGGGCCCGGAGGCGGTCCCGCTCCGCCGCCGGTGCGAGAGGTTGCTCCCCGACCGCCGCCGGACCCGGCCCGTACGCAAGACGGATTTTCGCGCCCCGCCCTCGCCGTGCCGGCGCTGCCATCGGTTATTCCGCCTCCGCCTCCGCCGCCCCAGAGCTTCACTTTCAACCAGCTGCCTCAGCAGATGCAGGAGACGGCGCCGCAGCCGGTGCGACCCGTGCCCCGGCAGGCGGAAGTCGCGTCAAAACCGCCGCCGGAGTCTGAAGACAGCGAGCCACCCACCAAAGTGGCGGCCCAGATCCCCCCGGGCGGCAAGCGCACGCCGGAGTTGGCGCTGCAGGAAGGTCATGCGGCGCTGGCCCGTCGCGATTACGCCGCGGCGGAGCGGGACGCGCGCGAGGTCATGAACAATCGCACCTCGCCGAGAGCTTATGACGGGCAGTTCCTGTTGGCGGAAGCTCTGTCGGGACAAAAGCAATTCTCGCAGGCGGCGATCGCCTTCGACGACGCGTATAACCGGTCGCACAAAGGACGGCACGCGCAGGAGGCGCTGGTCGGTCTGGCAGGGGCCCTGACCGCGATCAGCGAGAAGCGGGCCGCGTGCGATACCCTTGGCCGGCTGCGCACGGAATTCCCTCAGGTGAGGGCGGACCTGCAGGACACGATCACCAGGACGAACGAGCGCGCGGGCTGCGGGCGATAGGTCGTGGGACGGTCGTGGCCGGCCATGACGAGCCTGACACCGTGATGATATGTTGGTGGCGAAGCCTCGCCGAACCATCACGGGGAGAACAAGTTTCATGAAGGCCATATTCGTCATGATCAAATGCGAGATGGGTCAGGCCTATCGTGTCGCGCGGGAAGCCGCCGATACGATCCCGCAATTATCGGAGCTGTTCTCGACTTCCGGCCAGTATGATCTGTTGGGCAAATTCTATTTGGACCCGGACCAGGATATCGGCTTGTTTGTGACTGAACAGGTACAATCCTTGCCGGGGGTAACCGACACCTACACGCTGATCACGTTCAACGCATTCGGTGGTAGCGCCCAGGATGGCAAGCAGTGATGGCAAGCAGTGATGGCAAGCAGTGATGGCAAGCAATGATGGCAAGCAGTGATGGCGCCAGTACTCACCACCGCGAAAGCGCGAGCGAGTCATGGTGGTTACCCCGTCGTCGTTGCACTGTCATGGCCGGGCCTGACTCCACAGGCGCTAAGTTAGGAGGCCCGCACCTCAATTTACGCGTCATGGCCGGGCTTGACCCGGCCATCAATCGCCGCACGTGCCTTGACAGATGGCCGGGTCAGGCCCGGCCATGACGAGAAAAGCGGTGCGCATCGGCCTTAACTTAGCGCCTATGGGGCCTGACCCGGCCATCTCTCGCGGCACCGCGCTGGAAGAGATGGCTGGGTTAAACCCGGCCAGTGACACAGGGACGTGGCGCTTCAACGATGCCGGGTACCAGTCAGCTTGAGCGGCGTTGGGAACGGCATTGCGATGGACGCGACCGGCATCCAGGAACTGACCAATCGGTTCGTCGCCGAGATGGACCGGCTTGGCCCATTTGAACCGCATCCGCGGCTCGCGGTCGCCGTATCAGGTGGTGCCGACAGCATGGCGCTTGCTCTGCTCACCCGCGCGTGGGTGCGCCGGCGGGACGGCGATCTCACCGCGTTGACCGTCGATCACGGACTCCGTTCGGAGTCGTCCGCCGAAGCCGATGTCACGCTGCGACGACTGGCCGCATGCGGCGTCCCGGGACGAAAACTGACCATTTCAGAACTGCTCCGCGGGCCGGCGCTGGCGGAACGGGCGCGCGAGGCACGCTACCGTGCCTTGCTGGATGCCTGCTCGGCGCGCGGTATTCCGCACCTTCTCCTCGGCCATCACCGGGCGGACCAGGTTGAGACGGTGATGATGCGGGCGCTGTCCTCGAGCGCCGTGCGCGGCCTCGCCGGCATGGCGGCACTGACCGAGACGAGCTTCGTCCGGATATTACGGCCGCTGATCGACATGGAGCCATCCCGGCTACGCGCGTTCTTGACGGAGCATGGGGTGGCCTGGGTGGAAGATCCGTCCAACCGTGACCCGGCCGCGCTTCGTTCGCGTCTGCGTGCCGCCCGCGCCGATCCGTGCGGAACGAGCGAGGGGACCCGGGCCGTCGCTCGTTCGGCGCGAGCGGCGGGAGCCTACCGGGCCGGGCGCGACCGGTCGGTGGCCCTGACGCTGGCGAGACGGGCAACCATTCGGCCCGAGGGTTACGCACTGCTGACGCCAGGTCCGATCGACCCCGAGTCGCTGGCCGCGCTGTTGCGCACCATCGCGGGTGCGGCACATGCGCCGCCGATCGACGCGGTCGCCAGGCTGGCGAGCGATCCGGGCCCGGCGACCCTCGGCGGCGTCAGGATCGTGCCGGCCGGACGTCTGGGGCCGGGCTGGCTGCTGGCGCGGGAGCCACGCGCCATTCGAGCCGCCGTCGCGGCATGCCCAAACGCGGTCTGGGACGGACGTTTCCGCCTGGCCGGTTTCCCGTCGGATGGTTTCGCCCCGGGACTGGTCGTGGGCGCCCTGGGCTCCAATCCGGCGGGTTCCGATGCGGCAAGATTTCGGAACCGGGATGGTCCGCCCGCGTTGGTTTTGCATGGCTTGCCCGCGTTGCGGTTGGACGGGAAACTAATCGCCGTCCCCCATTTGGGCATGGGAGATTCCCGCTGGCGCGTGATTTTCGACCCTCGCAATCCCGCCTCGGGTGCCCCATTTTCGTTTGGGTAAGGAATGCGACATGATCGGCATGCCAGTTTCCGGGAGCCAAGGGGGTGCGTGTGCCGTCTTTCCATGTCTATACTAATCTGGTTGCCCATTGCTCCGGCTCTGTGCGACGCTCTTTCACTGTGATCACGAGTGACCTCACATGAGTAATTTCGGCCGCAACCTGGCACTTTGGGTGATTATCGCCCTTCTGCTGGTCGTGCTGTTCAACCTGTTTCAGCCCGGCGTCCCGCATACCAGTGCGACCCAGATGGCGTATTCGGACTTCCTGACGGAAGTGAACACCAACCGGGTCCGCGACGTGGTGATCCAGGGCCGCACCGTCTCCGGCCAGTTGATCGACGGGCGAACCTTCCAGACCTACACGCCGGAAGATCCGGCCCTGGTCCAGCGCCTGACCGACAAGGGCGTCCGCGTCATCGCGAAACCCGAGGACAACGACGTCAATCCGCTGCTTCACCTGCTGCTGAGCTGGTTCCCGATGCTGCTGTTGATCGGCGTCTGGGTGTTCTTCATGCGGCAGATGCAGTCCGGCGGCGGGCGCGCCATGGGGTTCGGTAAATCCCGCGCGCGCATGCTGACCGAGAAGCAGGGCCGCGTGACCTTCGACGACGTGGCCGGCATCGACGAGGCCAAGGCCGAACTTCAGGAAATCGTCGAATTCCTGAAGGACCCGCAGAAATTCCAGCGCCTCGGCGGCAAA
>JBEKGV010000548.1:0-4107 GCA_050012615.1 Acetobacteraceae bacterium
AGGACGAGGCCGCTCGCGATTTGCGAGAGGATCAGTTCCGGATCGAACATCGTGTTTGGTTACCGTTGGAAGGATATCGTGGTGGGTTCATCGCGGCGGTGTTTGGCCCCAACCCCGTCATCCCCCTCCCCCGATCAAGTCGGGGGAGGGGGATGACGGGGAGTGGTGAGCGATCTCACCCCATTTTGCAGCCGACTTCTTCCGGCGTGCCGAAGACTTTGTCCAGATCGGCCGGATTTTCCGGCAGCGACGCTTTCACGTCGAAATAGTCCCATTTGTCGGTGATCTTGTCCTTCACCTGCACCACCAGATTGCGCAACTCCATCTGGTGGTCCCACTTGCGGTAGTTATAGCGCACGTCGCCGCTGGCGAATTTCCAGTTTTCCAGTGCCTCGATGATCGGCATCGGCTCAGTCGATTTGGCGGTTTCGATCGATTCGAACAGCGACTTCGCCGTGATCCATCCCATCCAGGCCTTATCCGCCGCCGGCCGGTTGTGCTTTTTTTCGTAAGCCTCGGCGAAGGCTTTTTCTTCCGGCGGGTTGTTTGGGTTCTTGTACCACCAGAGGCTGGTGAAGACGCCGGTCGCCGCCTCCGGACCGACAGCCCAAATGTCGGTGTCGCCGATCGCGATCTCCACGAAGGGGATTTTCCCCTTCATGCCCAGTTCGTTCCATTGCTTGAGGAAGGTGGAGAGATCGCCGGCGGAGAGGCCGCCAAGCACGACGTCCGGCTTCGCCTGGCGGATTTTCAAAATGAACGAGCTGTAGTCGGGGGTGTTCAACGGCACCTCGTCGACGCCGGCCTCGGTCCCGCCGGCTTCCTTCAGCAGCGCGCGACTGGTGCGCAGGATATCCTGGCCGAAGGCGAACGACGCGGTGATGAAATACCATCTCTTGCCGTTTTTCAGCGCGTATGGCGCCAGCATCCGGGACTGCACCAGCACCGGCGTATTCAGCCGGAACGTATAGCGGTTGCAGTTCTTGCCGGTGATCTCGGTCGCCGCCGCGTTGTCGATCACCAAGGGAATTTTCAACTCGGCCGCCGTGGCTTCCTCGGCCAGTGCGTTCGAGCTGAGCGATCCGCCCAAAATCGCACAAACCTTATTCTCCTGCACCAGCTTCTGCATGTTCTGGGTAGCGGCCTGCGGGCTTGGCTCATCCAGCCACACCAGCTCGGCCGGCCGGTCGCCGATCATGTTGTTGCGCTGTTCCAATGCCAGATAGGTGCCTTGGGCGAGGTACTCGGTTTGTGGAGCGATCTGGCCGGTTTTGGCGAGCAGCAGCCCAATACGGATTGGCTCGGCCGCTCCGGCCCTGGAGATGAACGGCATGGCCAATGGGGTGGCCAACAGCGAGGCCGGGACGAGTGGGATCGAGGCCGCGGCGGCTGAGCCGAAAAGCGTCCGCCGGCGGGATATGGCCCGCGTCTGAGTGCGAAGTGTCATCCGTTTCCTCCATTTGGGGCCGGCGGGATGGCGTCCTCGATGAATGCCTGTCGCTGCCTGGCCCGGTACAGGGAGGCTGATACCAAGACAATCTGTTTCGCGGCAATGCACCCCCTCTGGTAGTCACCATCGCGAAAGCGCGAAGCACGTTCGTTACACCGTCGTGGGCGGGTCGTTACACTGTCGTGCCCAGTCTTGCATGCCCGGTCTCGATCCGGCCATCTGGCGAGGGAACGTGCGGCGATTGATGGTAGGGTCAGGGGGGCCATGACGTGGTTAACGCATTCGCGGCAACATCAGTCGTTCGGGCGGTCGATATTACTTCACACCCAGCCCGCGCATGAAACGATCCTTGATGATCGGCGGATCTCGCTCGGTGGTGTCTTTCGGTTTTTCGCTGTCGATACGGCAGCCGATCAACCAGGGACCGTCCTCCTTCAGCGACAAAGCGATCAGTTCCTCGAACGCGCCTTCGTCGGCGGCCCAGACGCTTTGGCGCAATCCGCAGGCACGGGCGATGGCGACGACATCGGCGCCTTCCGCGGTCAGTGCCTTCTGGCCGCCGGTGATCTGATACGCGCCATTGTCCATGATCACGACACAGAAGTTCTTCGGCGCGCGCGCCGCGACCGTGGCCAGCGATCCAAGCTGCATCAGGATCGATCCGTCGCCCTCCAGCGCGATCACTTTTCGCCCAGGCTGCGCCAGAGCAACGCCGAGACCGATCGGCACCGCGAGCCCCATCGAGCCGAGCATATAGAAATTCTGCGCGCGGTGACCGACCGCCCAAAGATCGAAGTTGGTATAGCCGATGCCGCCGATCACGGCTTCTTCATGGCGCAGAAGGGCAACCATCCGTTTCGTGATGTCGAAACGGTTCATCACCTTCGCCTGATCCCGGCTGGCGGGTTGGTTCGCGGGAAGTGCCATCGTGCCGCTCCTATGCCGCGAAAACTTTGCCGCCGGTCAATAACGGCGACAGAATGAAACAACACGGCGATTGGGTGGCCCAGGCCTGGGTCATGGCGCGGTCGAGGATGAATTCGAGCTCATCGATCCGCGTGATGGTCGGACTTTCGATCAGCAGCGTATCCAGCACCGGCCGCATCGTGCGTGCCACCATCTGCTGGCCGATGTTGAATTCTCCCAATGTGCCGCGTTCGGAGACCAGCATCAGCGTGGGGATCTGATACGGCACCGGCAGCGACGCGAGCGAATTGGCCAACGTGGCGAACCCGCTGGTCTGCATCAGCAGAATACCGCGGCGGCCACCCATCCAGGCGCCGGCGTTGATGCCCAGACCCTCTTCCTCGCGCGCGACCGCGAAGGCGGTGAAGTATGGATCAGCGTGCACCAGGTCGATCAGCGGGCGCAGCACGTTGTCCGGCACATAGGTGACGAGATCGACCTTGTGCCGCTTCAGCGCGGCGGCCACCATTTCATACCACGTGCCCGCCAGTGTCTCGTCCGCCATCGCCGCTCCTTTTATCATCGCCTCATCCGGCCATCCGTCCCGGATTGTGCGATGCCTTGCGCCCGCGGGCAACCGTTCGTAAGCAGGCTGGCAGATGAGTTCCGAGGAGACCTGCCATGCCGGATGCCGGCCAGTATGACGTGATCGTTGTGGGCGCGGGCAACGCCGCTCTGTGCGCCGCTCTGTCGGCCCGCGAGCAAGGTGCCAGCGTCCTGGTGCTGGAGAAGGCCAGCGAGGAAGAGCGCGGCGGCAACTCCACCTTCACCGCCGGCGGTTTTCGCTTCGTGCACGAGGGTCACGAGGATTTGCGCAAGGACGTGCTGAACGATCTGTCGGAAAGCGAGGTGAAGATGATGGTCATTCCGCCGTTCACGGCGGAAAAGTACACCGAGGACCTGATGATGGCGACCGAGTTTCTGTCGGAGCCCGATCTGATCGATCTGCTGGTTGGCCGCTCGCGCGAGACGATGGTCTGGATGCGTGAGAAGGGCGTGCGGTGGATTCCGATGTTCAAGCGGCAGTCCTACCTGGTGAACGGCGTCCAGCATTTCTTCGGCGGCATGGCGGTCGAGGCGGTCGGCGGCGGCTGGGGCCTGGTCGACTTTCTGTTCAAATCGGCGGAGCGGAACGGGATCGCGGTCCGTTACAATACGGGCCTGAGGAAACTCATCCAAAACCGTAAGGGCGACGTGGTCGGCGTCACCGCATTCGGTCCCGACGGGTACGAAGATTTCCATGCGAAGTCCGTCGTGCTGGCCTGCGGCGGGTTCGAGGCGGACCCCGAGATGCGCGTCCGCTACTACGGACCCGGGTGGGAACTGGCGAAGGTGCGCGGCACGCGGCACAACACCGGCGACGGCATCAAGGCGGCGCTGGACATCGGTGCCGCGGCGTTCGGCGGCTGGTCGAGTTGCCATGCGGTGCAATGGGATCTCAGCGCGCCGCCGTTCGGCGATCGCGTGGTGCTGGACAACTACCAGAAGCATTCCTACCCGATCGGCATCATGGTCAACGCCAATGGCGAGCGCTTCGTCGATGAAGGCGAAAGCTATCGCAACTACACCTATGCCAAGTACGGGCGCGAGGTGATGAAGCAGCCGCAGCGCATGGCGGTGCAGATTTTCGATAAGAAAACAAATCATCTGACCCGCGACGAATACCGCATCCGCCAGGTGACGAAAGCGGA
>JBEKGV010000549.1:0-4106 GCA_050012615.1 Acetobacteraceae bacterium
AACGCCGGCCAATTGGTACCGACCGAGCAAGCATCGGTCGCGTCGAAGCCTCGCGCCGCGCCTCGGCACGCGACGTTTCACCCGTCACTGCCCATCCTCTATATAAACAACGAGATCGATTCGACGGTGTCGGTTTTTCAGTGGGATGCCGCCACCGGCAGGATTTTGGAAAATCAGGTGGTCAGCACGATCCCGCATGGACATGACGGGCGTAACACAACGTCGGAAATGGCCATCACCCCGTGCGGCCGTTTCCTTTACGTTTCAAACCGCGGACAGGACAGCGTGGCCTTGTTCCAGGTGGCTTCCGGTTCTGGCCAATTGACTTACTCTGGCCACACTCCGACCGGTGGGCGGACGCCGCGATTTTTCGCGTTGGATCCGACGGCGCAGCTTCTCTTTGCCGCGAACCAGGACAGCGATGACATCATGGGGTTTCGTATCGATCAAGCAACCGGCGTCCTGGCGCCGATAGGTGTCGTGGCGCGGACCGGAAGCCCATCGGCGATCAGTTTCGTCGATGGGTCTTGAACGGCGGATGACAAGGCGTGGATAATCTGGTGGAACTCTGGCTCATTCCTTAGGGGGGACAGATATGGCAAGGACCGTACGCGGCGGTAAGGGCGCCGGGAAGAAAGCAGCACCCAAAAAAGCCGCCCCGAAAATGAAGGCGAAGGCCACCGGCAAGAAGCGAGCCGCCGCCAAAAAGCAAGCTGCCCCGAGCCGCAAGAGCTCCGCCGCGGTCGGAAAGGCCGCCGCGAAGGCACGCGCGAAGACGGCGATGAAGAAAGCCGCGCCAAAAAGGGCAGCAGCACCGCCCGTCAAGAAACGCGTTTCCCGGGTTCCGGTCGCTCGACGCTCGGCAGCGCGGCGCACGCGTTCGGTGACGCCTCCTCGGCGCAAGGTCGCGGCGCCACGTTTGAAGGCGGCCGCGCCGGCGCAGCGCTTTACCGTCAGCCATCTGAATGACGCTGACTTCAAGTTGGACGGGCTGCGGTCTTATGCCTTGTATCGCGATCTGGGCATCGCCGCGGCGACAGGAGGGCTGTGTCAGGCTCACGTGATCCGGCTGCTGTCGCCATGCACGGATGAAGTCCGCAAGCGGCACGTTCACGAACCGGAACTGCAATTGATTTATGTTCTGCAGGGCTGGGTCAAGAATGAGTTCGAGGGCGAAGGCGTGCAAATGATGTCCGCCGGGTCGTGCTGGCTGCAACCGCCTGGCATCAAACACACGGTTCTCGATTATTCGGCTGACGCCGAATTGCTTGAGATCATCGTCCCTGCCGACTTCAGGACAATCGAGCTGGACTAATTCCGACGGAATTAAATTCTAATCGGTCATCGCCGTACTCTCAACGTCATGACCGGGCTTGACCCGGTCATCTGGCGTGGCACGTGCGGCGATTGATGGCCGGGTCAAGCCCGGCCATGACGGTAGTCGTTCGTATAAGCCGGCTCGGTCGCCGTAATGGCCGGTTTACTCCGCGGCCATCGCCACGACGGGCGCCTGGTTCAGCGCCGATAGCAATTCCTTCCGCCGGGCCGTCGCTTTGGCCCGTGCGTTGTCCTTCACTGGGCCAAAACCGCGGATCATGTCAGGCAGCGACGCGAGACTGACCGCCGTCTCCATCGTTTCCGGCCGCAGCGTCGCCAACACCTCGCGCAAGTCCGCGATGTATTGCTCGATCAACGCACGTTCCGCCTTGCGCTCCTCCTGATAGCCGAATGGATCGAGCACAGTGCCCCGCAGAGCTTTGCCGCGTCGCAGCAGGCGGAACAGCGGCGATCCCAGCCAACCCGGGATGGCGATCTTGTTCCGGCGCCCCGTGCGCGCATCGACGCGTGTGATCAGCGGCGGCGACATGTGGAATGCGACGCCTGGCGCGTAGTTGGCCGAGGCATGCAGCCGCGCCACTTCATACTCGTCCTTGTAAGCCATGAGGCGGAACAATCCCTCGGCGACCGCGCGGGTCAAAGCGCCGGCACGGCCGGACACCGCGATCTCGCGCGTCATGACGTCCCGGATCACCCCACAATAGCGCGCCGCATAAGCCTCCGACTGATAATCGACCAACGCCGCAACGCGTGCCTCGATCAGATCGGGTAGCTGCAACGGCTCCGGATCGACCTGACCGAGAATTTCGGCTGCCAGTTCAGGCCGCTCCGCCAGGATGCGGCCCCAAATGAACGCGCGTTTGTTCAAGGCGACAGCGGCGCCGTTCAATTCGATCGCACGCAGGATCGCCGCGTCTCCCACCGGTACGAGGCCACGCTGCCACGCCACACCAAGAAGCAGAGTATTCATCGCCTGCGAATTGCCGAACAACCGCTCGGCCAACAGGACACCGTGCAGCCACACCGAGGCCTTCGCGTCGGTTACCTTTTCAATTGTACGACGATGCAATAACGCATCGATCGACAGCAGCGAATCCCGCTTGAAATCCGCCGTCGCCGCCAGGTCCAGATTGCCGATCACGGCGGCGTCGCGAGCGTTTCGTTCCAGCACGCCGGCGGAGCAACCCACCGCCAGGTCAGCGGCAAGCATCAGGTTCGCGGTGCCAAGCGGAATGCGAACGACATCGAGGGCATCCGGATCGATGGCGATCTGCACATGCGCAACGACCGCCCCGTTCTTCTGTGCGAGCCCAGTGAAATCCAGCGTTTTGACATGGCGGCCTTCAAGATGTGCCGCCATCGCGAGGATCGCGCCAGCGGTGACGATACCTCCACCGCCAATCCCCGCGAACAAACCGCGCCACGCGTCCGGGACGGGCACGATCGGTGTCGGCAGCGCCGCGGTCAGCTCACCCTCGCGCATCTCCCAGATCACGTTTGCGGTGGGAGCGATCGGCGGTCCGGACAACGTCACGAAGCTGGGACAAAATCCTTTCAGGCAGGAAAGGTCGACATTGCAACTACTCTGGTTGATGCGGCGCTTGCGGCCAAGCGGCGTCTCCACCGGTTCGATCGCGATACAACCGGATTGCGTCGAGCAATCCCCGCAGTTTTCGCACACCGCCTCATTGATCATAACGTGCCGCGCCGGCTGGACCATCGTGCCACGCTTGCGGCGGCGGCGTTTCTCGGTGGCGCAAACCTGGTCGTAGATCAGAACGGACGGGCCTTCGTAATCGCGCAACGATCGCTGCACGGCGTCCAGATCGGTGCGGATGTGGGTGGTCACATAAGCCATGCTACTGGGTGGCAACGCCGATTTCGGAGGCAGCCGCTCGGCTTCGTCCGCGACGATGGCGATACGTTTGATCCCCTCGGCGGCGATTTGCGCGGCGAGCATCGGGACGGTCGGACTGCCCTCGGCGGGTTGCCCGCCGGTCATCGCGACCGCGTCGTTGAACAGCAGCTTATAGGTCATGCGAGTGCCGGAGGCCGCCGCCTGACGGATCGCCAGGATGCCGGAATGTTGATACGTTCCATCACCGATATTGGCGAACATGTGCTTCACGTCGGTGAAGGCGGACAGTCCGACGAACGGCACACCCTCGCCGCCCATATGCGTGAACGTGCGCGTTTGGTCGCCATCGTCCAGCGCCATGAAATGGCAGCCGATCCCCGCGCTGGCGAAACTGCCGTCCGGCAATTTGGTGGACGTCGCGTGCGGGCAACCGGCGCAGAAGGCGGGGACGCGCTTCAGTAAGCTCGAGGGCCGTTCGATGACAGGCGGCGCCGGCAGATCAGGCAGGTTCAGGCCGGCGGCGCTGAGAAATCTCGTCATGCCGGTGACTACGATCTCGGGCGACAGTTCCATCAGCGGCGACAGCAATGGCTCGCCCTGTGGCGTGGTCTTGCCGCTGACGTCCGGGCGTTCACCGGCGGGGAGGTGATACAGTGCGTCACGGATTTGCGACTCAACGAAGCCGCGCTTTTCTTCGATCACGAGAATGAAACGTTTGCCGCGAGCGAAGTTCCTCAGTCCTTCGGCCTCCAGCGGCCAGGTCATACCGATTTTATAAATCGCGATTTGCGGATGGCGATCGAGGTCCATGCGCTTCAGGGCGTGCAGCGTATCTTCATGCGCTTTGCCGACGGTAATGAGCCCGATCGGCGCATCGGCATTGCCTCGGATCAGACGGTCCAGCCGGTTC
>JBEKGV010000550.1:0-4105 GCA_050012615.1 Acetobacteraceae bacterium
TAAGGTGGTCGATGAAGGTGGCGAATTGCGGTTCGAGGAACGGATTTGTGTGTATGACTCGACCATCATTCCGGCGTCGCTGGTGTATCCGATTTGAGTCGTTGCGAGCCTGTCTTGGCACTTAAGGCATTTGATTCCGCCACGATAAAAGCGATCACGGTTGACTTACGCGACCCGTGCGCGCGATAGTGCGTGGTGGAGGGATTAAAGTCCATCCGCGTTCATCACTCTTCATCGGCGTTCATCTGCGGCTAAAAATTCTTCAATCGCCAGATTTCCGCGTGGCCTAACCGCTCAGAAAGAGATTTAACCGCGGATGAACGCAGATAAAGATGCTTCGAATGATCTGTCCAGTTATCTCGATATCATGAAAGTCCATGTCGAGGACTCATATCCACATCGGTCGCCGTAAGTTTCGACTTGTATGTTACCCGTGATGGCGAAGCTTGACACCATGGGCGCTCAATTGGTCCGGCTTTGAAAGGTTACCCTCCAGCATTCCGTCATCCCCCGACCGGATCGGGGATCGTCTTGGGAACCTGACGCGGCACGTGCGGCCACAGGTAGCCCGGACCAGGCCGACTATAACGGAGAGGTGACCGTGCCGATAGGTCAATGCATTCGGCGATCGGTACAGGTTGCGCGGGTGCCCGCCCAAAACACGCTTTACTCATGGACTGGGGCCTGACCCAATGATCTCGCGTGGCATCACCCGGTTTATCCCTAAACCTTGATCTGCTCGATCGCCTGCTCGATCTCAACAAAACTGGGCATATGTTCGTTGGGCACCATCTTGCGCCCTGACTCTATGCTGACCTGCGGGGCGTTGCCGTGCAGATGGGTGACGATCACGGCGCGGATCACCTCGAAGTATTTCGCTTCTTCCTCGACGACGCCTTGCAGACGGCTGGCGAACGGACCGACCATGCCATAGGCCAGCAGCACGCCCAGAAAAGTGCCGGTCAGTGCACTGCCGATCATGGCGCCGAGAATCGCGGGCGGCTGGTCGATATGCGACATCGTCTTGATCACGCCCAGAACGGCGGCGACGATGCCAAGCGCCGGCAAGCCGTCAGCCATCATCTGCAGGGCGTGTGCGGGATGCAGTTCCTCATTCAGGGTTTTCTTCAGTTCCCGGGCCATCACGTCTTCGATTTGATTAGGGTCGTCGGCGTTCATCCCGACCAGCCGCAAATAATCGCAGATCAGGTTGCAGGCGTGATGATTGGCGATGATCTTCGGGAACTTCTGAAACGCCGAACTTTCGTTCGGTTTTTCGATGTGCGGTTCCAGCGCCATGTTGCCTTTCGTGCTGGCCAGCCGCACGAGGAAATACATCAGGCTCAGCAGTTCCATGTAGTCCGGTTTCTTGTAGACCGCGCCTTTCATGATTTTCCCGAACCCGGAGAGCGTGTGTTTCACGTCGTGCATGGAGTTCGCCATGACGAACGAGCCCACGGCCGCTCCGCCGATGGTCCACATTTCGAACGGCAGCGCTTCCACCAGAGGCCCCACGCTGCCGCCCGACACGAGATAGCTGCCGAACACACAAATGAGCAAAAATACAAGGCCGCCGATGCTCAGCATGACGAAATCGCGGTCAGTGAACCGGCTCAATCGGCTGCGTCGTGTGAGCCTCGCGTAGAACGACTATGGCGATACGCCGGTTCGCCGCGGCCAACGGATCGGCTGGCAGCAGCGGATCACGATCCGCATGGCCGGTCACGGTGTGGACGCGGCTATCGGTGAGACCGGCATCCGTGAGCAGGCGGCGCGTGGCGTTGGCACGTTCGCTCGACAACTCCCAGTTCGTCTTTCCCGCGCCGGCGTAGGGCGTGGCGTCGGTATATCCGGCGATGGAGATGCCCTCGGGCAGCTTTTGCAGAAACGGCACGACCTTGCGCAGCAGATCGAGTGCCCGCTCGTTTGGAACCGCCGACCCGGAGGCGAACATCGGCTGTTTGATTTCATCCATGATCTGGATCCGCAACCCTTCCGGAGTCATATCGATCGCGAGTTGTTTCGCGAGGTCAGCCAGCGCCGGGTCGTCACGTACCGCCGCGCGAATTTCATCGGCGGCTTTTTCAAACGCCGCCTTTTCCTGACGCACTTTTTCCGCCGCGACCTCGGCCCGTGTCGGCGCCCGGCTGCCGTCCTGAGCGGATCTCTCCGCTCGCCCAATCTGGCCGAAGGGAGACGGATCGGTCACCGCCGGATCGGGATCGTCGGCCGTCCGGGCGGCCGGATCGTTCGTGCCTGGTTGGTCAGTATCGGCGGCGATTTTTGTGTCGCTTTGCTCGGCGACGTCGGGCGGCGGCCGCTTGCCGTCGGAGATTTCGACTGAACCACGATCGGAGACCAGGGCGCCATCTTCGAAGGCCGTGCGGCCTCCGAAAGGCTGACCGGACCCCGACGAATTGTGGCTCATCAAATTGCTCGGGCTGAAATAGTCGGCGAGGCCCTTTCGCTGGTCTTCCGTCGTCGCGTTGAGCAGCCACATGAGCAGGAAGAACGCCATCATCGCCGTCACGAAATCGGCGTAGGCCACCTTCCATGCGCCGCCGTGGTGACCCCCGCCTTCGACGGTCTCGCGCTTGATAATGATTACCTCGCGCCCAGAGCCCTTCTTGCCTCTCTTGCCCGCCATGTGACCCGGTGCCTCTCATGCGCCGGAATCCCATCGCGGTCGTTCGCGATCGGGCGAACGTTCACCGCATCGGGCACCGGCTCTACGTCGCGTGCCCGCGGGCTCAGGTATTTGCCGAAACGAGACAAATGCCTGAGGCAGGACGCGGCATCACCATGGCGGGAAAAGGTTAACTAACTGTAAACGCCGGCGACAACCTGAAATCGCGTAAGAACGCGGTCGTGTGCTGCGAAACCTTCACGGCAAGAAGTTGTTTGCCCGCGAAGTCCACTGGCACGCCATGTCGTTAACGGAACATCGCAGCACAGGTATCCATGAGATCACGGCGGACCT
This sequence comes from Acetobacteraceae bacterium, assembly GCA_050012615.1. GTDB lineage: Bacteria > Pseudomonadota > Alphaproteobacteria > Acetobacterales > Acetobacteraceae > Rhodopila. Next base: position 2,981 of record JBEKGV010000550.1, read on the forward strand.
GGACCACACGAACGTTCAGAAGATTCGGCCAGCCCGGCGCGGGACGAGAAAGCAGAGGCGGCCTAACGGGGAACGGGAGCACCCTGTGTCGCATTGGGATACCAATCCTGGAACACTCCGATGGCGCGTGTATCACCATTTCATTCAATCTTCGAGCTAAGGAAGCAACCCCATCAAAGGGTCTACCACGATAACGACGCTTGCCCGATTGGACAGGGCATACCTGAGCGGGAGCGTCAGGCAGGCACCGGTGGCCATCGCCAGTGTATACAATGCGAACGGTTCAATCTGGCCCGAACTGGTCCTAATCGGTGGATTTGAGGGCGCGAAGAAAAGCCCGCGGCCAATTATAACAGAACGCTACGGTCAGCTCCAGGGCATGTGAAACCCGGGTGAAATACCTGGTCGTTCAGGTTCCCCAACGAAAGGAATTTGACATGAACACTTTCTTCTCCTGGTCTGCAATCAATGATGCGTAAGCCTGTCATGCTTTCGCCCATGGCGGTCTCATTGTTACAGACGGCCAGGGACGCGCTACGGGGCATGGTGAGCGAGGAAGGGCGTTCCGCGGAGGAGAAGGCCAGGCTCGAAAGCCTCGTTCAGCGGATGGAGAAAAGTCTCGGGTTGTCCGTGCCGCCGGATCCGAACCGGCGATGTCACTAAAGGCCAGCGGTTCGTGGATGGCGTAATGGCGTCGCCAGAGGCAGCGGTGTCTTCATCCACAAGGCGCAACCCAATGCCGCGAGCGTGGACACCAGCGACGACAGCGCCAGGACATAAATGCCTGCCTCGAAGCTGCCGGTCGCGTCCTTCGTGTAACCCACGACGATCGGACCAAGATAGCCGCAGAAATTGCCGATCGAGTTGATGTAGGCGAGCCCAGCCGCCAGCGCCGGACCGGACAAGACCGTGGACGGCAGAGGCCAGAACGGAGACTTCATCCCATAGAACCCGATCGTGGCCAGCGAGAACGCCGCCAGCACCCAAATGCTGTCATGCAGCAGCCCGCCGATCGCCATCCCGACCGCGCCGCAGGCACAGGTGCCGGTCAGGATCCAGAACCGCTCCCCAATGCGGTCGGACAATTGGCCAAACCCGATGATCGCCAACGTGCCGAAAACGTAA
>JBEKGV010000551.1:0-4102 GCA_050012615.1 Acetobacteraceae bacterium
GGGAAATTCCAGGACGCGTTCTTCGGTTCGACGTCGATCTGAATAAAGGTCTGCCGCGTCGGGTCGAGCAGATCCTTGTTCTCCCACGCGGTGTCGCTTGGCCCGAGCTTGGTGCCGACGGCCAGGATCAGGTCGGCTTCGGCCAGACAGGCGTTCGCGGCCGGTGTGCCGAAGGTGCCGAATACGCCAAGCGCCAAAGGATGGGTCTCGGCGAAGGTGCCTTTACCAGCCGCTGTCGTGCAAACCGGCACTCCCGCCGCCTCCGCCACCGCATGCAACGCATCGTATCCCTGGGCGATCCGCACGCCGTTGCCGGCGATGATCACCGGCCTTTCCGCCGCCAAAAGCGCCTCGGCGGCGGCCTCGACGGAGGCGGTATCGGCGGGCGGTGGCGCTGGGGGGATATAATAACGCGTCGGATACAGCACCGGCCGCGAATCCGGTTCCACCGTGCCGCTTAGCGAGTCCTGCGCGAACAGCACGGCGACCGGGCCAGGCTGACCGGCCATCGCATGCTTGATGGCCAATTGCGTGGCCTGAACGGCGGCAACAGGCTCGTGTGCCTGCATCACCTGCTTGGTCACGCCGCTGAACGCTCGCCGCGCGTCCCAACTGCCATAATCCCCGGTCGCCTGCTGATAGGGCGCATGCAAGTGGAACCCGGTGGCGTCCGAGAAATCGGTCAGCAGCAGCATGGGCGAGCTGGACAGATACGCCTCCATCGTGCCGATCAATCCATTGCCAAGCACCCATGGCCCCTGCCCGATCAGAACGCCCGGGCGGCGGGTCAGGCGGCCGTAGACCTCGGCCATCACGCCGGCGAGAGATTCTTCACGCACCATCATCATCTTCACGGAGTTCTGGTATTTCCGCAGACCCGAAACGATGCGGCCGGTGTGACCGCCGGAAATCCCGAACACATACTCGATCCCCGCCTCGTGCAGCACGCGGCCCACAAGTTCGGCGGCAGGCTCGGCTTCGGACAGCATGCGTTCCACGGCCATTTGCGTTTTCCTCCCGGTCACGGGGGCGGGATTGGAGCAAGGGAATGGGTGGCGAGCAAGCGGGGGCGCGGATGGGCGCGAAGTTTGGTTATGACCGAACCCGCCGGACTAATGCGGCACATGCCCCTTGATGGCATTGGCTCGCGCGGCGCGCGTGACCCGCCCCTGGGGGTCCACGTTCATTCCGGCGCGCACCCGGGCCTTGAGTTGTTCGATCTCAGCCGGCTGCATCGCGGCGATCGTTGGGCGTGTGCTTCCCGTCATCGTGCTCGTGGCCCAGAATTCGTCGAAATCGTTGAAAGTGCGGCTCACCGCGATCTCACGGGTTTCGATATCTTCAAGTCCGGCGCCGGCCCAAAGATCGCGCAGCGCTTCGGCCCGCGAGGCGCCGACGCTTGGCGGCTGCGGAGGATTGAAGCCCATCGCGCGCAGTTCCTCCCGGATCGGAGCGAACGGAAATCCGCCGTCCAGCTCATCCCATGCGTATGCCGCGACCGTGCCTCCTGGGCGGACCACCCTCACCATCTCGGCGACGCCTTTAACCGGATCGGGCACGAAAAAGATGACCAGCGACATGACCGCGGCGTCGAACCGATCGTTGGAGAACGGCAGCGCCATCGCATCGCCCAGTTGGAAAACGGCGCGTTGTGCTGCGGGCCGGGTGCGGGCGAAGGCAAGTTGCGCCTCGCTGGGATCGATGCCCTGTATTTCGGCCGGAGCGCAATGCTGCACCAGCAACTCCGAGAAGGCGCCGCTGCCGCAACCGACATCGATCCATCGCAGACCGGCTTCCGGTGCCAACCAGTCGAGGAAGACCCGGCCGGCGATCAGGCTCCACTGTCCCATTCCTTGGTCGTAAGCGGCGCCGTCGTCGAAGCGAATGCGTACGTCGGACATTGGCGGGATCCTTTGATCGTTCTTGAATTCTCAGTTCACCGGATTGTTATACCAGGCGGCGGGAGGAACGACCCGCCGTCGACTTTTTCGTCATTGCCGGCTCGACGGGGCCAGGACGTTTTCTCGGACAATAAAGCAGTTGTCCCATGGTTGGTAACCACTCGGTTCAGGACCGAAACCGGATCATGCCGGGTAAAGGAAAGATTATTTCACCACGAAGGCATGAAGGTCACGAAGTCGGAATATTAGCGCGTAGAAACAATTCTTCTTCGTGTGCTTCGTGCCTTTGTGGTGATATCATGCTTTCTTTCCGGCATCGAAACGCCACATTCCGGCGAAGTTCGGGACGCTTACCGTTAAGCGTATTGACGCCCACGCGCTAAACAGTGCCGGCATGCTGGTACGAGCATCTACATCTGCTCGCTTTGCATGAACTCGATGACCTCTCCGTTCGGCCCAGTGACGAACGCGATCCGCACTTCGACGAACGGATCCTCACTCAGGCGTCTCGTTCCTGGTTCGACACGAGACACCGCCCCGGCGGCCAAAGCACGAGAATACGACGCGTCGGTGTCTTCGACCCGAAGGCAGAAATGCAGCACCGCGCCTTCCGTTCGTTCCTCGTCAGGAAGCCGTCGCCGTCCTTCCGCCTGGACAGTGGAACCCGGACCGAACACCTCCACGAATCGCCCATCTCCGGCGTCGAGAAACGCGGCGCGATCGATCCGGCCGGGGACCGCGAACGGGAAATGCACGCGGAATCCCAGGCCTTCGGTATAAAACCGGATCGTTTCGTCGAAATCGGCCGCCCGGATCGCCACATGGTGGAAACCCGGTGCCGTCCCGAGGCTTTTCATCCGCCCGCCTTACGGGCTGACGTGGCCAATGAACTTCGGCGGCGGCCGAGTGCCCCACTGCGAGCGCAACCCTTCCTCCGCCGAGACCAGATTGCCGCCGTTATGAACATTCAACCGGTCGGTATCGGCCCAATGCTCGTGGACGCGACCCCACGGATCGGCCCAATAGTCGTAAACCTGACTGCCAAGCAGATGACGGCCAATTCCCCACATGTGTTCATATTTGGCGAGGCCGTTGAGATATTCATGGCCCATGAACACGTCGTCGATGTCCTGCACCTCGAACGAGAAGTGATTGAGGCCGGCCCGCTCGTTCCTCATGCAAAAGAAAGCATGGTGGTCGACATACTCATCGCCCGCATCGACCCGGCTGAACTGGCCGATGATGTTTTCCTTTTCGCCCGCGTAAACGTCGTCCGAGCCGATCAGCCCCAGAGTATCGCGGAACCAACGAACCGTCTCCTGGTTTTTCGGCGAGCCGAGCACCGCATGGCCGATGCGCTTCACCGTGGACGGGCCCTCGGGGAAGCGGATCACCTCACCGGCACGGTTCAGTGGCGCTTGCGCGGAGTTGATCGCCTGGCGGTTGACGTGGATCGGTTGCACCGGCTCGATCCCATGCACGACCTCGATCGTGTAACCATTGGGTTCTTTCAGGCGCACGCGCTTGCCGCCGCCGGGCTCGTCGATGTTCTCGATGCCCGAGGCACCGGGAAATTTCGCGATCGCTTTCAGATCGTCCTCGTCGCTCGCGACCCAGGCGAAACCGACGAAGCCGGGATCGCCTTTTTCAGTGACATGAATGTGGTGCACCGGATCGGTGCCACGCATGTAAAGTGCCGTCGGCGTACGCGCCGCTCGCACCATTCCGAACGCGGTCAGAAACGCCTCCTGCGCATCCAGATCCGGTGACCGGATCCGGCCGTAAGCGAGATCTCGCACCTTGATACCAGCCATGATCTCTCTCCCTCTCTCGAATTTAAAGTAAGATATAGCCTACCGGCCTTCGGAACAAGTCCGGTTCGTGCCCGGCACAGAACAAGAACGAACGAGCTAAATGAGCCGGACAGATCGTGTGCTACCGACATGAGAAGGCCTTCCCTTGCGAAGACTATCGCCGAGTACCATAGCACCCGGCCTCAAACTGATGGATCCGGGATCGCGAGAGGCCCTGATGACCGAGATTGTTGGCGGAAACCTGAACTTCGGTGACCTGATCCTCCGGGAGGAATTCGATTATGAGGGAAAGACCTGGCGGTCCTACCTTTTGATTCCTCAGGAGCACCTGGAGGATCTGTTTCGAAGCCCACAAGCGATCAAACCGGCCGATGCTTACGAACGCGC
>JBEKGV010000552.1:0-4095 GCA_050012615.1 Acetobacteraceae bacterium
AAGTGTGGCAATGGGTGGAGGACTGTTACATCAGTGGTTACGATGGAGGTCTGCCGGCTGACGAACGATCCCGGACGACCGATGGTTGTGATCGGAAGGTCCTCCGCGGCGGCTCCTGGGACAGCGGACCCTGGTACGTGAGCGCGGGCGTTCGGTTCGGGTTCGCTCCCCGGTTTCGGAGCACGGACACTGGTTTCCGTGTGGCCAGGACGTTATAGATTCTAGGATCCATGTATCGTTGCATCTTGCAATGGTTTTAGATCGGAACTTTGCCGCTTCGGCAATCGCCTGTTTGTGAATTAGATGCGCAAACCGTCGTCCGATCATGAGAAGCAAACTGTCAACCGACGTCCCCCATCGCGACTCTGTTTGAGACGTTAATCATGAAATACCCGCGCATCGAGATTTCGTCCTGTGTTCGAGTGTTTATCCGCGTAAGCTTTCGTGATACGAGCTAGGGTCAGATGGAACCTCATTGTTTCCAAAGATACTGACAATAGCTTACGACAGTTCCTCGCTAGTCAGGGACGGAGCCGCAAGGGTGAATTGTCGAGGTTCGTTTAGGACGCGGTACGCGAGCGCATCTTTGAAACCGAAGTGGCCCTCATGAAGGTCAAGAACCACGACGTATCCCATCTCGTTATCGCAGCCGCCATTGACGAAGCGTTGGACTGGGCACGACGCACCTGATTCAGGTTGTGCTGGATCAAATCGCGGGCGTGCTTTCACGCGGGCGGACCGGGCGATGGACAGGTCCTGACCGTCGTGGCGCTTCGTTAAAAGGCAATCCTTCAGGACTGATAATACCCGGCTTGAACCCGCTTCGCCCCCATGCCACCACCACCCCATGCCCCAACTTCCCCTCGCCAACCTCCTCGTCGTCTCGCTCGAACAGGCGGTCGCCGCACCTTACTGTTCGTCCCGTCTCGCCGACGCCGGCGCGCGGGTCATCAAAATCGAGCGCCCGGAAGGCGACTTCGCCCGCGGTTACGACAAAGCCGCCAACGGTCTTTCCAGTTATTTCGTGTGGCTCAACCGGGGCAAGCAAAGCCTCGTCGCGGACATCAAAGATCCGAACGACGCGGCTCTCCTGCACCGCATCCTCTCGAAGGCCGATGTGTTCATTCAAAACCTTGCCCCGGGCGCGGCGGCACGGTCCGGCTTCGGATCGATCGAACTGCGCGAGAAATATCCGCGCCTGATCACCGTCGATATCTCGGGCTATGGCGAAACCGGAGACTACGCCGCCATGAAGGCCTATGACCTGCTGGTGCAGGCGGAATCCGGTCTCGCCATGATCACCGGTCATCCGGCAGGCCCGGGACGGGTGGGCGTATCGGCGTGCGATATCGCGTGCGGGATGGCGGCGCATGCCGCGGTGCTGGAGGCGTTGATCGCGCGCGGCATCACCGGCCGGGGCGACGCTCTGAAAGTCAGTTTGTTCGACGGCATGGCCGACTGGATGAACGTTCCCCTCCTGTATTACGAAGGCACCGGTCAGGCCCCCGCCAGACTGGGCCTCGCGCATCCCTCGATCTGTCCTTATGGCGCGTTCGAGACAAAAGATCACGCGCTGGTTTTGATCTCCATTCAAAACGAGCGCGAATGGGTAGAGTTTTGCGCGAAATTCCTCGACGAACCGGACCTACCGAAACAAACTGGATACGAAACAAATGTCATCCGCGTCGCGAATCGCGCCATGGTCGATGCGCATATCGGAGTGAAATTCGGAGAACTCACGCGTGACGACGCGGCGGAAAAATTGCGCTCCGCCAACACGGCCTACGGTTTTGTCAACGACGTCGCCGCGTTCTCCCGTCATCCCGCGCTCCGGCGGCAAACAGTGGAAACGCCCAACGGCCCAATCGCCATCGCCGCACCGCCCGTCCTGCGCGAGGCTCCACGGGTACTGGGCCCGGTTCCGGCGATCGGCGAACACTCGGCGTCGATCCGCGCGGAGTTCGCACCCTGATCGTGAGGGTCCCGGCAGGTTGCACCACCCCGATCATACCGGTATGGCGACGGTACCGAAACCAATAAGGGGAGCCATCATGGCGATGCTACACGTCCCATCCTGGGTTGACGAGTTCAAGGCGTTCATCGCTCGAGGCAATGTGGTCGATCTGGCGATCGGCGTCATCATCGGGGTCGCCTTTGGCGGGGTCATCAGCAGTCTTGTAAAGGACATTCTCAACCCGATCATCGGCGTGTTTTTGGGTGGAGTCGATTTCAGCAATATTTTCGTCCCGCTAAATGGTAAGCATTACGATACGCTGGACCTCGCGAAGACAGCGGGTGCGCCGACGATCAATATCGGCCTGTTCATCAATGCGATCATCCAGTTCCTGATCGTGGCCCTGGTGATTTTCTGGGTGGTCAAGGGGCTTTCGCGAATGAACCTTCGCAACCTCGGTGCGGCAACCCCGCCGCCGACGGCGACTGAAACGTTGCTGACCGAAATCAGGGACCTGCTGAAGAAGGAACCGGCGGTCTGACCGGATACGCCGGGATCACTCAGGGGACCGCGCCTGTGTCTCCAGCTTCCTCGTCACCACGGCGTAGCCGGGCCCGTCGACGGGTCGGCCGGTCGCCGGATCGACCAGCACTGGGTCGACCGGCTCACCCGTTTGCTGGTTGACGATCCCGACCGCCAGGCGATCCGGCGGGAAATGCCGGTTCCCGAACGCCATCATCGCCAGCAGGACCGGCCTGAAATCCTTCCCCATGTCGGTCAGGACGTACTCGTCTCTCGGAGGATGCTCGCTATACCGCCGGCGCGCGAGCAGACCCGCTTCCACGAGCGCGTTCAGCCGCTTCGTCAGCATCGTGGGCGCGATCCCCAGGCTGTCGCAGAACTCATCGAAGCGCCGCAGGCCGCGGAACGCGTCGCGCAGGATCAGGATCGTCCACCACTCGCCGACATGCTCCAGGCCGCGGGCGATCGGGCATTGCATGGTGTCGAAGCTCTTGTGCCGCATCGGGCGTCTCTTGCTGTAAATATCATGACGATAGTTAAATTGTCCTCGCTCCACGTCAAGAGGGGGGGCTCCGCGTCAGGATGGGGGCTCCACGTCAAGGCGGTCACGCCGCGTGGTAAGCGCGTGCCACTTCCCAACAGACGCGCATCATTATGGGCTTCCGGACGCGCTTGACACCCATGGGCACGGCGACTAGGTAAGGCGCCCTCGACCGGACCCATGGCGTTTTGGGGCGGTCGTCGTTCGCAGGCAACGGATACACGCGGCGCCGCTTCCCGATAAGGGCAAGCCAAGGCCGCATGTTTCATCAGACCCGTGGGGTGATCGCGCCACCTTGACGGGTCGTTGTGTGTTTCACGGCGGCTTTCCTGGGCTTCGAGGTCGTACAAAAACGGACGTGGAAATCTGAGGTAACGGAAACCAGATGCCGACCATCAACCAGTTGATCGCCAAAGGGCGGGAGCCGCAGAAGACCCGGAACAAGGTCCCGGCGCTGCAGGGCTGTCCGCAAAAGCGTGGCGTGTGCACGCGCGTCTATACCACCACGCCGAAGAAGCCGAACTCGGCGCTTCGGAAGGTGGCCAAGGTGCGGTTGACCAATGGCTATGAGGTCGTGAGCTACATTCCGGGTGAAGGCCATAACCTTCAGGAGCACTCGGTGGTGTTGATCCGCGGCGGGCGGGTGAAGGACCTTCCCGGCGTCCGGTACCATATCCTGCGCGGCGTGCTGGACACCCAAGGCATCGCCAAGCGCCGGCAGCGCCGCTCGCTGTACGGCGCGAAGCGTCCGAAGTAAGGGGATCCGGAGAAATGTCTCGCCGTCACCGCGCCGAAAAGCGTGAAATTCTCCCGGACGCCAAGTTTGGCGACGTCGTGCTCAGCCGTTTCATGAACGCTCTGATGTATGACGGCAAGAAATCGGTCGCCGAAGGGATCGTCTACAACGCGCTTGACGTGCTGAAGCGGCGCGGCGGGTCGCAGGCCGATCCCATCCGAATGTTCCATGAGGCCCTGGACAACGTGAAGCCGGCCATCGAGGTCCGGTCCCGCCGGGTCGGCGGTGCCACCTACCAGGTGCCCGTCGAGGTGCGCATGGAGCGGCGGCAGGCACTGGCCA
>JBEKGV010000553.1:0-4092 GCA_050012615.1 Acetobacteraceae bacterium
GTGGCGCGACGTAATTCAGCAGCAAGGTGGAGATTGTCTCGTTCACCAGCCTGGCCGCGCGCAGCACGCCGGGCAGCAGAGCCCAGATGGCGCCTCCGGCGAACCCGAGCAGTGTCGTCAGCGGCAACAGAAGCCATGCCGGCCAGCCGGGGAAGCTGAGTGCCCCGGCGGTCGCCAGCCAGCCGCCCATGTAAAGTTGACCTTCGCCACCGACGTTGATGAGACCGATCCGCGCCGGCAATGCCACCGCGACGGCGGTCAGCAGCACTGGGGTCATCCGCACCAGCAGTTCGGAGAACCCATAAGTGTTGCCGAACACGTAGATCAGCGTGTCGTGGTAGGCCCGCAGCGGATCTTTGCCGGCGATCAGCAGCAGCACCGCGAAGATCGCCAGCGACGCCAGCGCGGTCATGGCGGCGCGCGGCACGGGAAGTTTCATGGCGCGGAATTCCGGGCGAGCGAGAGCCAGCACCATGTCATGCCGCATGGGCTGCTCCCACCATGAACGCCCCAACTGTTTCGACGCGGAACTTATCGGGCGTGAAGTTCGCGGCGATTTGTCCGTCACGCAGTACGATCAACCGATCGCTGATGTCGAAAAGCTCCTCCAGATCTTCGGAAACCAGCAGGATCGCGGCGCCGGCCTCACGGGCCTCGCCTAGCAGCGCGCGTAACGACCAGGCACCACGCGCGTCGAGGCCGCGGGTCGGATAAAGCGCGACGATGAGTTTTGGCTGGTGCGCCAGTTCGCGCGTCAGCACGACACGCTGCAGGTTGCCACCCGACAGCACCGCGGCGCGCTGATCATACGCCAGCGCCGGAAATCGCAGCCGGGCCGCGCTTGCGTCCATGGCGGCCTGAAGCCTCGGCCAGTTGTAGCCCAGGCCGTTCCGATACTGTCTCCCGCTCCCAAGTACCAAGTTCTCTCGCACCGTCAGCCCGGACACCGCTCCCTGGGCCAACGGATCATCGGGAATGCTGGCAACGCCGCTTTCCCGGGTGCGCGCCACTGACCAGCCGGTCGCGTCTTCGCCCCACAGGCGCCTGACGCCCGACGCCGGCCGCCGCGGTCCGAGAATGACGTCGGCCAGTTCGCGTTGGCCATTGCCGGAGACACCCGCTACGCCAAGGATTTCCCCCGCGCGCAGACGAAGCGACAGATCGCGCAGCACCGTGGCCCCGACCGCCGGTCTTGTGGTGATCCGATCCAGCTCCAGCACGATTTGTCCCGGCGCACTGGCCCGCGCGCGCGTTTCGATCCGCGCCGCACCGCCGAACATCAGGTTGAGCAGCGCTGGTTCGCTGATCTGCTGGCCCTCGATCGTGCCGGCGATGCGTCCTTGGCGCATCACCGCGACGCGATCGGCGCAACGCGTCACCTCGCGTAATTTGTGCGTTATGAACACGATGCCGTAACCGTCGCCGCGCAGTTCGGCGATCGTGTCGAACAATCCGTCTACCTCCGGCGGCGCCAGCACTTTGGTCGGCTCGTCGAGGATCAGCACGCGCGCGCCGCCCAGAAGTTGCTTCAGGATCTCGACCTTTTGCTGGTCGCTGACCGCGAGCCGGCCGACCGGAAGCCGCGGATCAACCGTAAGTCGCAGCCGTTGAGCGAGATCGCTCATGCGGCGCCGGAGTTTGGTGGGACTGATGGTCCAGGGAAGATGCGGGAGAAAGAGGGCGACATTTTCCCACACAGTGAGGGCGGGGATCAGACTGAAATTCTGAAACACCATGCCGATGCCAAGCCGGCGGGCGTCGCGCGGTGAAGTGATCGCTTCGGTCCGGCCAGAGACCCGGATTTCCCCCGCGTCGGGGCGGTAGAAGCCATACAGGATCTTGCAGAGTGTGCTTTTGCCGGCGCCATTCTCGCCCAGAAGGGCGACGACCTCGCCGGGGTAGACCGCGAAGGCGTCGACGTCGTTCGCGAGCAGCGGGCCAAAACGTTTGACGATGCCGGTCGCTTCGAGGAGAGCGCCAGGGGTCATGGCATGGCCCAGGTCATCGCGTGGCGCAGTTCATGGCGCGGCGTTTGCATGGCGGTCGGGCGGGCATATCGCGCCCGCGAATCATGCCTCCGCAGCATACCGATGGCCATCGCTCGACCGTCCGCCCCGTTTGTTGCGGCGCACCATACGGGGTCGCGAGACCGGGCGGAAATGGCGAAAAAATATGCGTGGAATGAACGTGGGGAATAGTGCCGTGGCGGGGATAACCGACAGGAATTTACCCGAAAGAAGGCTGCGGGGGATCGATCTCAATCTGCTCGTCGTGTTCGACGCGTTGATGGCGGAGCGCCATGTCACGCGCGCCGCCGCCTATAACGGGCTCAGCCAGCCGGCGATGAGCAAGGCGCTGAACCGGTTGCGGCATTTGCTCGGCGACCGGTTGTTCGAGCGGCGGGACGGGAGAATGGAACCCACCGCTCGGGCGTTGGAGTTGGCCGGGCCGATCCATGGCGCCTTGTCCGATATCTCGCGCACGCTGAGTGTTTCGGGAACGCTCGATCCGGGGCGGATCGCCGGGACGGTGCGGATCGCGACGATCGATCTGTATCAGACCACTCTGCTGCCGGCGCTGGTGGCGGCGTTGCGGCGGGACGCGCCGGGCCTCGATATCCAGATCCGGGCGATCGAGCGCAACCGGCTGCATGATCAACTGGCGGGCGGCGAACTCGATCTGGCGATCGCGCCGGCGCTGGCGGGAATTCGTGATTTACGGGCAGAGCCGTTGTGGACGGATCACCTGATCACGCTGATCAACACGGATAATCCGATCCGGTTGCCCATGACGCTGGATAGTTTCGCGGCGGCGGATCATGTCGTCGACGCGGGGCACGTCCAGGTGGGGGCGGACGGGCAGGGGATCAGTGTGGTGGACAGTATCCTCGCGGCGAGGGGGTTACGGCGGCGCATCGCGGTGGTGTTGCCGAATTCGGCGGGGATCCCGTTCGTGGTTGCGGCGACTCATCTGGTGGCGACGTTGCCTAGCCGGATTATTAAGGATCTGGGTATGGTTCGGGGTTTGCGGGTCGTGTCGGCGCCGTTGCCTCAGGTCGAGGTCAGCCCGCATTTGATCTGGCATCCGAGGACGCAGAACTCGCCGCTGCGGTCGTGGCTGAGGGGAGTGATCAAGGGGATCGCGGCGGGGGTATAGGGTGCGCGGCGCCGCGAGCCCGGCCCAGGCTGTGTCGGGGGTCCCGCGGTGTTTCCTGTTCTCTCGGATGAGGCGATCAGGCTTTCACGCCGCGCCGCGCCGCTTTCGGATAGGGTGTGCCGTCCTTCCGTGTGTAGCCGGCGCCCTGGGCCAGCATGTCGATGTCGGGATAGGTGGCGCTTTCGCCGGCGATGCGGCTGCCCACCTCCAGCACCATGGCATCGGCGCTGCCGAGGTTTCGCAGACAATGGCCGTTGGGGTCGCCCGCCTTGAAGGCGGCGCAGTCGCCTGCCCGAAGCAATTCGGCACCCGCATCGGTGACCAATGTGACCTCTCCCGAGAGCACATAGACGAACTCGTCTTCTTTGGCGTGCCAGTGCCGCTGGCTGGACCATGCCCCCGGAGGCAGACGCATCAGGTTGACGCCGAACTGCGTCAGTCCCGCCGCGTCGCCGAGTTTAACGCGCTCACGCGAGACGCAGGGTTCATCGAAGGGCGGGGGGTAAGTCGTACCAACAATGGCTTCAAGCGACGCGACGTCGACCTTCTTGGGCATTGCTTCTCCTCTTTGGTGGCAGGTCGGAAAGGGCTGGTGATTCACAACTGGGCGCAAGTGGAGGAACGTCAGGACGCCTCGTCGGCAGGCCGCGCGTTCGCTCTCAGGAATGCGGCGTAGGCGTCTTCGTCGATATCGCCGGCGGCCAGAGCCAGGACCGCGTTCGCGGCGTCTTCCTCACTTGCGGTGAAGCGAAACCCGTTCATTTCCAGGAACAATATGCCGGCGACGAACCCGGTGCGCTTGTTACCATCGACAAACGGATGATTGCGCACGACGCCACTGGTGTAGATGGCGGCGAGTTGAATAACGTCGATGGTCGAGGCATAGGCCAGATGCTGGCGAGCCCGTGCGAGAGCGGATTGTAACAAGCCCTCGTC
>JBEKGV010000554.1:0-4089 GCA_050012615.1 Acetobacteraceae bacterium
TCAAACACCACGAACATTGGCAACGGCACCACGAACATCGCCGCCGCGAAGCCCACCGCGGCGTTGGCTCCCGCGTGATCCAGTATCCAGCCGGCGATCGCCGGTCCGCTTGCCTGCAGCAGAAAATGGAACGTGTAGAACACGCCGAAGCCGCCGGCGCGATCGGCGGACGACAGAATGCGAGTTGGCAATGACGTGATCACTCCGGGCGGCGGGCCGATCGCCAGGCCGAAGGCGATACAGGCGAACAGCGGCGGCGCGCCCGCGGCGATCGATGCCAAGGCCAGCGCCGCGCCGCCGCAGAACAGCACGATCGTGGCACCCGGCCGGCGCAACCTTTGCGCGACATAGCCGCCGAACGGGATCGACAGCATGCCGACCCACAGGGCCACGCTCGTCAGCGCGCCGCTCTGGGCGAGTGTCATGCCGCCTCGCTCGGCGAGTAGCACCGGGACAAAGCTGAAATACCCAACCACGCCGGAATTGAATGAACCCCACATGATGCCGGCCGCGATCACCGGGGCGACCGTCCGCCACGGCGGCAGATGCAGGTAGCGGTCTTCCGCGCCGGGGATGGTCTGGCCTTCGTCCGGCGGCGACCGGTAACACGTCGTCACCAACAGCATCGACAACAGGCAAATACATCCGGCGAGCAGCATCACGCTCCGCCAGCCGAATGCCCCGGCGATACGCGGCTGCGTGAACAAGCCCAGAGCGATGCCGAACGGCCAGGTGGAGAGGATGACCGCCATGGCCAGTACGATCTCCCGGCGCGCGAACCAATCGGCGGTCATCTTGGTGATGACCAGATTGAACAAAATGGCGCCCATCCCGCTGATCAGCCGTCCGGCGAACGCAGCGGCGTAACTGTGCGACAACGTCACGATCAGTCCGCCAAGCGCCATCGCCGCGAGCCCCGCCGCGCAGAGCCTTTTGTCGCCCATGCGCTGGATGATCAGCCCGCCCGGCAGCGACAGGAACACGCCGGAGATGTGGTAAAGGCCGATCAGCGTTCCGACCTCGGCGAAGCCGATGCGGAACTCGCCGACCAGCGAGGTCGCGACCGAACCGATCGTTTGGTACTGGAACCCCATCGCGGTCCGCGCGATGAACAGCACCCCGAGAATAAGCCAGCGCCGGTTCATGGACCGTTTCCCGATCGGACGGCGGACCCTGACCAGTTTGTGCCGCGCCCGCAAGGCGACCGCTTGCGTCCTTCCCGAACCCTCCCCCGGCCTGTAGACTCACTCTCACATGTGAAGAGGATCCGAGATCGTGACACGCCAAATGACTCTGGTCGGGTTCCTGCAGGCGCAAAACTGCACGAACTTCGTCGGGTCCTGGCGCCATCCTCTCGCCGACCAGGATTTCACGTCGGCCGAATATTACCGCCGCATCGGCCGCGCGCTGGAACTCGGCAAATTTCATCTCGGGTTCTTCGACGATCGCCTCGCCATGCCCGACCTGTTCGGCGGCGATCACGCCCACACCGTCGCCAACGGCATCCGCTGTGTGAAGATGGACCCGATCACCATCCTCACCGTCATGGGCATGGCCACCTCGCGGCTTGGCCTGGGCTCTACCTTCAGCACCACCTATTTCGAGCCGTTTCATGTCGCCCGCGTGTTCGCCACCCTGGACCTGATGACCGAGGGACGCGCCGCCTGGAACGTCGTGACCTCGATGAACGACGGCGAGGCCCACAACATGGGCCACGCCTCGCACGGAGATCACGACGCCCGCTACGACCGCGCCGACGAGTTCATGGAAGTCGTGATGGGCCACTGGGACGCGTGGGAGGACGGCGCGATCGTCGCCGACCGCGCGACCGGACTGTTCGCGCATCCCGAGAAGGTCCACCGGCTTGACTACAAGGGCGAATATTTTCAATCGCGCGGTCCGTTCACCGTGCCTCGATCGGCGCAAGGCCATCCGGTCATCATCCAGGCTGGTCAATCCGGTCGCGGAACGTCCTTCGCCGCCCGTTGGGCCGAGTGCGTCTTCGTCGCATATCACGGCATCGAGCAGGCCAAACGCGACTACGCCAACCTGAAGGGCAAGGTGGCGGAAGCGGGCAGGGACCCCGAAAAGGTTCACATTTGCGCGGGCGTTTACCCCGTCGTCGCGGAAACCCGCGCCGAGGCCGAGGACAAGGTCGCTCTGATCGACAAACTGCCGAAAGAAATCGACAGCCTGTCGCTGTTGTCGGAAGTGCTGAATTTCGACTTTTCCAGGCAGCCGATCGACAAACCGTTCACTCAGGAGGAGATGGACAGTTGGACCGGCGTGCGCGGCATGCACGACCGCATGAAGCGCGAACTCGGCAACCGTTTGCCCACGCCGCGCGACTTCATCAACATCACGCGCCGCGGCACGTTCCACGATCATCCGCGGTTCGTCGGCAGCCCGAAGGATGTCGCCGATGGGCTCGAGGAATGGTTCGTCAACCGGGCCTGCGATGGCTTCGTTGTCGCGGCGTCCCACGTCCCGGGCGCCTACGAGGAGTTTTCCCGGCTCGTTGTCCCAGAACTGCAACGCCGCGGGCTGCACCACATGGACTATACAGGTCCGACATTGCGGGAGAATTTGGGTCTCGATCGTCCGGCGGTCGGCGACTGGCGCAAATACGCTCACTGAACGAGGAGAAGGACGATGAAACTTTTCTACGCACCCGGCGCCTGTTCGATCGGCATTCATGTGCTGATGGAAGAGATCGGCAAACCCTACGAAGGTGTCGCCGTCAATCTGCGCGAGGGCGCCCAGTACAAGCCGGAGTACACCTCGGTCAATCCGAAGTCGAAAGTGCCGACCGTGGTGGACGACGCCGGCACGGTGCGCACCGAGTATCCGGCGATCGCTTACTGGCTCGCGCGCACCAATCCGTACGCCAACCTGCTGCCTGAC
The DNA here is from genome assembly GCA_050012615.1 of Acetobacteraceae bacterium. Classification (GTDB taxonomy): domain Bacteria; phylum Pseudomonadota; class Alphaproteobacteria; order Acetobacterales; family Acetobacteraceae; genus Rhodopila. The sequence continues at coordinate 2,905 of JBEKGV010000554.1, forward strand.
GGGATCGACGAGCAGGCGAAGGTGCTCGAGCTGATGGACTTCTGCGTCGCGACCATCCACATGCAGGGGTTCACGCGGATTTTTCGGGCGTCGAACTTCTCGCCGAGCGCGTCGGATGAGGCGGCGGTGAAGGCGCGCGGAACGGAAATCGCCGAGAAGGGTTTCGCCGCTCTCGACAAGGCTCTGGCCGGCAAAGAGTACGCTGTCGGCAAGTTCTCCATCGCCGACTCGGCGTTGTTTTATGTCGAGTACTGGGCTAAACGCGTAAGCATCCCATTGCCGGACAACTGCGCGGCGCATCTCGAGCGGATGCTGAAGCGGCCGGCGGTCGAGCGGACACTGAAAGCGGAAGGCCTCGCCTGAGACGATGGAAGACGAACTCTCGGTCGCTCAGGTCCCGTTCTGGTATCTGCGTCATGGTGAAACCGATTGGAACCGGCAGGGGCTATCGCAAGGTAATATCGATATCCCACTGAATGAGCTTGGCCTGACGCAGGCTCGGGAAGCAGCGGTGCGGTTGCGCAATCGAGGCATTACGTCGATCGTCGCATCGCCGCTCTCCCGGGCTCGCGTCACCGCCGAGATTGTCGGCGAGGCGCTTGGTTTGGCGGTCACGATCGAGCCCGACCTGCGCGAGGTCAGTTGGGGCGTGCATGAAGGCAAGCCGCTCGACGAATGGTTCCACACGTGGATCTCCGGCCATGCGACGCCGGAGGGCGCTGAAAGCTTCGATACGCTGCGCCGCCGATCGGTGGCCGGGTTAAATCGGGCGGTCGGTCAGCCGCCCGCTGTCCTGGTGGTCGCCCATGGCGGCGTGTTCCGCGCCATCCGCTCCGCGATGAAGGTGGACATGAGCGGGCGGACCCGAAACTGCGTGCCCATCTGGTGCGAACCGCCCCGAACCTCTGGGCTGGACTGGACGCTCGCCATTCACGAGTAGGTTTGGCCGTGGCATCGGTAACGACGTGGGCGTGCTGCATAAATCAAGAAAAACGCAGCAGCCATTTCGGGCTGAAAATCGGGAGGTTTTGAGAGATACGACCGGCCCAGCTTCGGCACTGGGCGCGAGCCCGCCCCCTTGGTCGTGGTAATGGAGGCCGAATGCATGGACTCAATCGGGAACAAGGTCACTGATGGAAAATAATCGACTCCAAGACCTCTACTGGGCCGAACTCGTCCAACTCA
>JBEKGV010000555.1:0-4084 GCA_050012615.1 Acetobacteraceae bacterium
CCCGCACTTAACCAGAGAGAACAAAACCATGGCCAAAGCTTATTGGGTTGCAACGTATCGCTCGATTTCCGATCCCGGTGCGCTGGCGGAATATGCGAAGCTGGCGGGACCGTCGATCACGGCGAGCGGAGGAAAGTTCCTCGTTCGCGGCGTGCCGGCGAAGACCTATGAATCCGGTCTTGAGCAACGCACGGTCGTGATCGAATTCGAAAGCGTCGCCGCCGCGATCGCCGCGCATGACAGCCCAGGATATCAGGCGGCGCTGAAGGCGCTGGGGAATGGGGCGGTGCGGGACATTCGGGTTATGGAAGGCGTGGCCTGAACTCTCCATTCCGAGAGCGTCGCCGATAGGCCTGGCACGCGGATGGACAAGCCGGGCGGTGGCGGTGCCGGGAGCGCCAGCCGCCGTTTAACTGTCGAGTTCGCTGTCCCAGTACAGGTAATCGCGCCAGTCTTCATGCAGATAGTTGGGCGGAAACGCGCGCCCGTTATCCTGCAACTCCCACGTCGTAGGCTGCCGCGGAGCCATCCTCGGGAACATCCGGCACTCGCCGGGCAGCCGCGATCCCTTGCGAAGATTGCAATGGCCGCACGCGGTCACCACGTTTTCCCAGGTCGTCCGCCCACCGCGGCTGCGCGGGACCACGTGGTCGAAGGTCAGGTCCGGCGTCGGGCGCCGATCGCCACAATACTGGCAAAGGAAAGCGTCGCGCAGGAACACGTTGAACCGCGTGAACGCCGGTCGTCGCGCTGACGGGATGTAGTCCTTCAACGCGATCACGCTCGGCAGCCGCATCGTCACACTTGGCGAGCGAACCTCGGTTTCGTACTCGCTCAGGACCGACACACGGTCCATGAAGACCGCCTTGATAGCGTCCTGCCACGACCACAGCGAAAGCGGAAAGTAGGACAGCGGCCGGAAATCCGCGTTGAGCACGAGCGCGGGAAAGTGATGTCCGCCGTCAGGCAAGCGCCGACCCTTTGCGTTGTGGCACGAACCTCGGTGGGGTCACGGGTCCCCGCTCCGTTCACTGTCCGCGTCGCCGTTATCCACAGGCCTTGAGCCCGGGGGCGTTATGGCAGAGGAGGGGAGTCGCCGCAACCAGAGCGACTCGGCGCCGTCAGGTTTCACCTGTTCGTCACGAAAACGCCCGCCGCAGGGCCATGGCGCCCATCGCGAGACCGGAATCGTCGATGCCGTGACCAAGATTCGGCACATACAGCGCCTTAACGGACACGCCGGCGGCAGTCAGTACCGCCTCGGCGTCGCGGGAGCGCTGGACCGGGACCTGGCCATCCGCCTCGCCATGCACGAGCACCACCGGTGCCTTGTTTTGCCGCTCGGCCTCGAGGGTCTCCGGTGCGATCAGAGCGCCCGAAAACGCCAGGATCACCCGTGGCGGGACGGGGCGGCGCAGCCCGGTGAACAGAACCGTCATGGCGCCCTGGCTGAACCCCATCAGAGCATAGGCGTCCGCGGGCAGGCCGAGTCGATTCAGTTCGGCGTCCAGGAAGGCGTTCAGAAAGCCTGCGGCGCGGCGCGCGCCATTGGTCATGACCTCGGGACGCCGGTCGCTCACCGCCCACCACTGGCGGCCAAACCCCGAGTAATGCTCGTCCGGAGCATTCACCGAGGCGAACAGAGCGTCAGGGACGGCGTCGGCCCAGGAGGGGGCGAGGTCGATGAGGTCATAGGCATCGGCGCCGAGGCCGTGGCACAGCACGATCAGTTGCTTCGGAGTTCCCTTCGATGCCGGACCCCAGTGCACGGCTTCCAATATGTCCGGCATGATGCGCTCCTTGTTCTGGCTCGACCCGATCCGCGGGAACCCGTGCGGCACGTTGCTGGTACAGGTCCTGGGGTCAAGACCCACTGGCGGTTCAGGATGATACCGGAGGCGAACAAGAATGCAGCAACGAGCCATTACCAATGACCATCACCACGCGATTCGCGCCCAGTCCGACGGGATATTTGCATATCGGCCACGCGTTCTCCGCGCTGATCGCGTGGCGACATGCGCGAACGGCCGGAGGACGCTTTATGTTGCGGCTGGAGGACATCGACCCGGTTCGCTGCCGGCCCGAATTCTCAGCAGCCATCCAGGAGGACCTGACATGGCTCGGGCTCGACTGGGATGGTCCGGTGCGGGTCCAATCCGAACACCTGAACGAGTATGCCGCTGCTCTGGAAAGTCTGCGTGTGAGGGGGCTCCTCTATCCTTGTTTCTGCTCTCGCGCGGACATTCAGCGTCATGTCATCGCAGCCGCGCCGCACGGGTTGGATGGCGGACCGCTGTATCCCGGCACTTGCCGGTTGCTGTCGGACACTGAGCGTGCCACCCGGGTGGACCAGCCGCATGCTTTGCGTTTGGATATGGCCCGCGCGCTGATCGAGAGACTGGGCTTCGAAGGACCGGGCTTCGAAGGACCGGGCGTTGGGGGTCTGAACTTCGAGGAAGTATCCGAGGGCAAGATCGCCGCCGACCCCGCCAGCTTTGGCGATGTCGTCATCGCGCGGAAGGACACGCCAACGAGCTATCATCTTTGCGTTACCCATGACGATGCTCTGCAAGGCGTGACTTTGGTCAGCCGAGGCGATGACCTGAAACACGCCACGCATCTGCATCGTTTGATCCAGGCGCTGATGGGGTGGCCGGTGCCGATTTACGCTCACCATCGGTTGCTGACCGATGCATCCGGGCGGCGGCTGGCCAAACGTGATCACGCGATGACGTTACGGGCGTTGCGGCAAGCGGGCATGACGGGAGACGAGGTCCGCGAACGTCTGCTCTCAGGCGACCCCGCGGGCGTCAAGGGTCTCGGTCCTCAGCCGGAATGAGCCCGTAAGTAGCCAGTGCGCCGAGCACCGATGCCAGCGCCGCGGCAACGAACGCCGAGGTTGGAGACCAGGCCACCAGCATCCCACCCAATGCCGTACCGATGGGAAACCCCGACGTATTAATGCTGATTGAGACCGCCAGCACACGACCCAGACGGCCTGGTTCAGTGCGCCTTTGCCGCAATGTCAGGAGTCCGACGTCGATCGGGCCGGCCAGCAGACCTGCCGTTACGAGGCCAAGGACCAGACCTTGCACGCCGAAAGACGAAGCGACCGGCCAGACCGCGACCGCCGTCACGACCATGCATGCGGTCATCACCGTCACTTCGCGTCCAAAGGTCCGCAGGTGGCCCGCGAAAATGGCACCGATGCCTCCGGCGAGACCCACGCCGGCCCAAAGCAGACCGGAGTACGCTTCCCACGCACCGGCAGCAAAATGTTGAGCGATGGCCACGGGTACCGCGACCACCAGAATACCCCAGGTGACCAGGTTCAGGGCGTAGCCGATGGCGAGACCTCGAAGCAGCTTGCCGCGGATCACGTAAATCAGGCCGTCCCACGCCTCAGGAAACAAATTCCGGCGTGACCGGGATGGGCCCGTTTCGCCGTGCACCAGCGCGATGCCGATCGCTGCCCCGGCATAGGCAACCGCGATCGTGATGAATGTCGCGATCGAGCCTGAGAAGCCCATCAACGCGCCCGCGAGCGACGGAGCCACCACATCGACGATCGCGTGGACTGCGGTATCCAACGCATTCGCCCGGTCAAGCGCTCGGACCGGAACCAGCCTCGGCAGCAGTATCCGGACGCCTGCCAGACTCAGCGGACTGGTCAGCGCATATATCGTCACCAACAGAAGCATGATCGGCGGGCTCGCGCGGTTCAGAAGAACGGCGACGGCGAGGGCCATTACCAGCACCGTGCTGAACGCCAGGTCGACGACGATGCCTCTTGCCGCGCCCGCGCGGTCCAGGAACGCTCCGGCGAGGGGACTGACCGCCAGACCAGGCGCCATTGCCGCGAACGATATCCATCCGGCCAGCGCCGGCGACTGAAAGACGGCCAGCGCATGGAACACGATGGCCCATGCGAACATCCGCTCCGCCAATCGGGACAAGCAGGTGGCCAACAACAGTGGAAGGACGTTCGGCAGTCGGATCAGTTGCCGGTAGGAAATCGCCGATCTGGCCATTTCACAAACCTACCGGCGCCTGGCGAATGCTGTCGATCTCCAGCCCGGAGCGC
>JBEKGV010000556.1:0-4076 GCA_050012615.1 Acetobacteraceae bacterium
TGCAGGCCGGTAATTCCGGCGGCCTCTTCCAGCACCGCCCGCCGTTCCTCGGGCCGCGCCGACACGATCGCTCCGACCCGGCCCTGGCTGACCATCGCCGATGCCCGAGCGCCGGATGCGAGGTCGGCGAACAACGTCTGAACGTCCCTCGCGCGCGCTTCCTTGCCGTTGATCCGGTAGTTCGAGCCGGAACCGCGCTCGATGCGCCGCTGGATTTCCAGCTCCGCCTGGTCATGAAATGGCGGCGGGGCGACACCGTGCGTGTCGGTCAGCGTCACCAGGACCTCAGCGATATTGCGTGAGGCGCGGCCGGCGGTGCCGGCGAAGATCACGTCCTCCATCTCGCCGCCGCGCAAACCGCGCGCGCTGCTCTCGCCCATGGCCCAGCGCAGGGCTTCCACGATATTGGATTTACCGCAGCCGTTGGGGCCGACGATGCCTGTCAGTCCAGGCAGGATGTCGACAGCGGTCGGCTCGGCGAAACTCTTGAAGCCGGAAATGCGGAGTTTACTGAAACTTACTGGCAAATGGGCCTCCGGTGGAATTCACCATGGCGACGTCCGATAAAAAGCGAGTCAAGCGGTGCACGGCTTTCCCCGTTATCCCCGGGCTCGACCCGGGGATCAATTCGACCACCGTGCCGCGGTTGATCCCCGGGTCGAGCCCGGGGATGGCGAATGGGGATCACGACCGGGGATCACGACTGGGGGATGACGATTGGGCGACTGCCCGACTGATGCGTCTATTGGTGAACATTGCCTATGTGTCCGGGATCAGTTTGCGGAACACGTCGAACGTCATCTCGCCCGCGTATTTGGTTCCGTTGATCACAAAACTGGGAGTCGAGTCGATTTTCCATTTGTCCTGATCAGCCTGTTGCTCCTTCAGGATCCAATTCTTAAGGCCGTCGTCAGCGATCGCTTTGTCGAAGGTCGCGCGGCTCATGCCGGCCAGCCCGGCGATTTTCCACAATTCCTCGGTATGGTTGGCATCGCGCGCGAAAGCCCAACGGTCCTGGGTCGCGAACAGAGCGTCGACGAAGGGCTCATATCGATCGACCGGCAGGTAGCGAGCGACCTGCGCCGCCAACAGGGCGATCTGATCCAGCGGAAAATCGTGGAACACCCATTTGACTTTGCCCGGGTCGATGAGCTCGGACTTTATCTTCGGCATCGTTTCCACGGAGAAGGCGGCGCAGTGCGAACAGGTCAGGGAAAAGCACTCGATCACCGTCGTCTTCGCGTCGAGTTTGCCGATAAACCGCTCGGCCTCCGTCGGGTTTTCGTCGGCCACGGCAACCGTGATGCCATCGGCCAGGGTCGCACTGGCGGCAACAGCTAACAGGGCTCGGCGTCGTGTGAGCATCGTGACCTCACCATCTTGTACGGGGTTATTTACCGAGTCGTGAAGCGGATTCGGTGATAACGGCGCGGCCGAGGGCGGCCAGAGCATCTCGCAGGGGTCCGTCGGCCAGTTCACCGACCGCTTCCGACGCAGCCAACCTGGTCGCTTCAACTGAGCCTGATTTAGGGTTAGGCGGGGGTCGGACCAGAGGCCGGCCGGCGAGAGTTTGCACGAAGCGAAGGCGCTGGACTGTCTCGGAACCGAGATATTGGCTGATCCGGGCGATCAACTCCCCGCTCAGATGCTGAAGTTCCATGGCGACCGGCCCCGAGCAGCCAATCGTCAGGGTCCCCTGCGATAGATACCGGGGCGTTGTGACATTCGCGAGAAAGGGTCCGACGATCCCCGGCCACGCCTCCAGGAGTCGAGCAACGCCGGGCGAGACGCGGCCGAACGCAACCCTGGCCACGAGTGGAACAACCGAGGCGATCGGGCGGGGCCCATGGACGGGCCGTGAGACTTTTGTCATATCCGGCCGTGTGTCACCGTTCGCCATTCATCCCCCCGACGTGTTTCCACCAGACGTGTTTCCGCCAGACGTGTTTCCCCCTGGCACGTCTGCCCCGGGCATGTTTCCCGCCCGCGCGCTGCTGGCCTGGTATGACCGCCATCGACGCCGGCTCCCCTGGCGTGCCGAACCGGGGCATATGCCGGATCCGTACCGGGTTTGGCTCAGCGAGATCATGTTGCAGCAAACAACCGTGACGGCGGTCATACCCTACTATGACTCCTTCGTAAGCAGGTTCCCAACGGTCGAGGCGCTCGCGGCGGCCGATCTGGACGAGGTCCTGAGTTTGTGGGCCGGTCTCGGCTACTACGCGCGGGCGCGAAATCTCCATGCCTGTGCCCGGGCGGTGGCGGAACGATGCGGCTTCCCGCGCGACATCGCGGGGTTGCTGGAACTGCCGGGGATCGGTCCCTATACCGCCGCCGCCGTCGCTTCAATCGGTTTTGGCGTCCCGACAGTGCCGATCGATGGAAATGTCGAGCGGGTCACCGCCAGGCTGTTTGCTTTGACGGAGCCGTTGCCGGGCGTCAAGCGTGCGATCCAGGCAGCGGCGGCGCAGCTCGGTCGGGATCTTGATGCGGCGGCGAGGCCCAGTGACTTCGCTCAGGCGCTGTTCGATTTGGGCGCGTCGATTTGCTCGCCTACGTCGCCGGCCTGCGGGCTGTGTCCGTGGATGGAGTCTTGCGGGGCTCGACGCCTCGGCATTGCGGCCGAGTTGCCGCGGCGGGCGCCGAAGAAGGAACGGCCGTTGCGGCATGGGGTGCATTTCTGGCTGTCCGACACGACCGGAAATGTCTTGCTCCGGCGGCGTCCGACGACAGGGCTGTTGGGGGGAATGGTTGAACTGCCGGGCACGTCGTGGCGGGAAGGAAACTGGCCGGCGGCGGAGGCGTTCGCCCATGCTCCGATGGAAGTCGATTGGCGGCCGGCGGGTCAGGTGCGGCATGGATTCACGCATTTTCAATTGACTATCGACCTGTTCGCGGCCCAGGTGGCGAGGATCGAGGGGGATGGGTTTGTTCATCCGATGTCGCGGTTGAATGAGGTCGCGCTGCCGTCCGTGATGCGGAAGTGCGTGGCGATGGCGGGGTCGTGAGGCGATTATCGCGCTTTTAAAATTTGAATTTTACTTCCCGCGCCGCACCGAGCGACGTCGGCGGCGATAGGGGGTATTCGCGCTCATCTGGAATTGTGTAGCACCCTCCACCACGCCAATGTGGCATTAAAAGCTCGCGCCGCTATGGCGCAACTGCCATACCATGTGGGGATCGTGCCTGATCGGCACTTGTGGCAGGAGCTACACAATACCGCACTTATCTGCGGGCATCTTCGCTTATATCGCGGCTGAAATTCTTTCTTAAATCATGCCACCAGCGTGGAATAACCGTTTTAAAGTAATTTAAGCTGCGAATAAGCGAAGATGCACGCAGATTAAAAAACAAAACTACCGTCGATTCGCGCACCGGTTATGACATTTGACGCCCCTGTCGTGGCCCTCTCCCCGCCCGGGGAGAGGGATCGTCGGGATCAGAACTTGGAGACGCGCGTTTCCTTCGCCGTGATGAACTCGAGCAGGACCGGATGGCCGGCTTTGGTCTGCTCGATGCCGCGTTGAATGGCGGCCTGGATCTGATCCGGCTGGGTGACACGCTCACCATATCCGCCGAACGCCTTCGCCATGTCGGCGTAGTTGCCGGAGATATCGGTGGAACGATACTTCTCGGTGGAAATCGGCATGACCTTGAGTTCGATCGCCATCGAGAAGTTGTTCAGCAGGATGGACAGGATCGGGATCCGCTCGCGCACCGCGGTCTCGAAGTCCATGCCGGTGAAGCCGATCGCCGCGTCGCCCCAGAGGTTGATGCAGAGCTTGTCCGGCTTCGCCAGCTTGGCGCCCATGGCGAGGCCGAGGCCCATGCCAAGCTGCGTCGTCTTGCCCCAGCCAATGTAGGACATCGGCTCGGTGGAGACCCAGAACGGTGAGATCTGATCGCGTGGGCTGCCGGCGTCATGGGTGATGATGGTGTTCTTTGGATCGACGCCCTGCATCAACTCGTGAATGACCCGATATGGGCTGAGCGGCGCCTCGTTGGAATGCAACAGAGGCTCCCACTGCGCCATCCACTCGGCGCGCACGGTGGTGATTTCCTTCACCACTTCCTTG
>JBEKGV010000557.1:0-4071 GCA_050012615.1 Acetobacteraceae bacterium
GGTGAGAATAACCTGTGTGCATTCTCGCAGGCAAATTTCGCATTTGCGTTTATGACGCCATCGTTCAAAATCCGCGCTGTTACACCCCGTTACAGTTCGGCGGCGGACATTTCCAGGTCACGATTTTTCGACCGAAAGGCGTCGATGGCGCAGCGATTTCTGACGCCTTGGGCCTTCGGGGACATCCGTGCCGCAAGATAACCGCCTGGCGATATGGAACCGGCGCCTCCTGGTCGGAGCCGCGACGCTCACCCTGCTGAGCGCCATGATCCTCGCCGTGGATGCGGCTGATCCGGCAGTTGGCGCCGTGGTGACGGGTGAAGGGCAATCGTTCGGGGATCCAGACCCATGACATCCGTCCATGAGTGAAGAAGAAGTCGAGGAGTTTAACACGATGAACGAATTACAGGGATCGGCGCGATCGTCCCAATACGGTCGTCGAAATGGAGCCCGCCTGCTCGCGGTCGGCGACGGGGTCGCCCGCGCCCGAATGTCCGATCAGGCCGTACGACGCGGCCTTTTGCATGAAGGCGCGATCGTCACGGCGGCTTTCCTGATCTGTGTGGTGGCGATTTCAATTATCATCAACCGAATGTTTCCCTCCGATTCCCCTGTCGCGCCGATGACGGACTGGCCGCCCGGGTCGCTATGACCACGGGCCGACGCGGAAACCGAGGGCGACGGGATGTCGGATGACCAATATTTCCATGCTGTTTCTCTGTCTGATCGCCGGAATGGCGATGCGGGTCACCGGCCGCCTGCCTGAGAACGCCCATGTTGGCCTGAACGGTATTATCATCCATCTGGCTCTACCGGCCTTGATCCTGAGCCAGGTGCACGGCGTGCATCTGACGACCGGCCTCGTCTGGCCTGTAATGATGCCGTGGCTTCTGTTCGCGCTCAGCACCGCCGTTTTCTGTGCGCTGTCGCGTATCGCCGGACTGTCCTCCAGCACCAAGGGCGCGTTGATTCTTTCCGCCGGCCTGGCCAACACGTCGTTCGTCGGCCTGCCGATGATCGAAGCGTTCTACGGCAAGGGAGGATTGACGACGGGTATCATGATCGATCAGCTCGGCACATCTCGTGCTCGGTACACTTGGTGTCACCGTCGCCTGCGTCTGTTCCAATAGTGGAACGTCGGGGCGGTCCATCGCGCTCCGCATAGTAACGTTTCCGCCGCTGATCGCTCTGGTCGCGGCGCTGTTATTGTCACCAATCGAGTATCCGGCCTGGATCGCAGGGTTGCTGCAACGGGTAGGCGACACGATGGCGCCGCTTGCTTTGATATCCGTCGGGCTTCAGCTTCGGCTGGATCAGTTCGCGGGCCAGCGTATTAGCCTCGGATTGGGACTGGCCTTTAAGCTCGTACTGGGTCCGCTGGCGATCGCGCTTTTATACGTCCTGGTATTGCGCCGCGAGGGCGAAACGACACGGATCACGCTGTTTGAGTCGGCGATGGGACCACAGATCGGCGGCGCGATCGTCGCGATCCAGCACGGCCTCAACCCGCAGCTGGTCACGCTCATGGTCGGCATCGGGATCTTATTGTCGTTTCTGACTCTTCCCGCGTGGTGGTGGGTACTTTCCACTGTCTGAGACAACGCGCCGGGAATTCGAACGACAATGCCGCCGTGGCGCTTACCGCCCGCCGTCCACCTGCAGTATCTGACCGTTCACGAACCCCGCCAGGTCCGAGGCGAAGAATACGACCGCGCTGGCGATGTCGTCGGCGGAGCCCAAACGCTTCATCGCGATGCGGTCAACCAATGCGCGCTGGCCTTCGGGGCCGTAACTCTGCCATTGCCGCTCGGTCGCTTCGTTGGTGCGGATAAAGCCCGGCGCTACAGAGTTCACCGTGATCCCGAATGGGCCGAACTCGTGCGCCAATTGCCGCGTCAGGCCAACGACGGCATGTTTGCTTGCGCAATAAGCCTGAACGCCGGTCAGCGATGCCTGCAGACCGGCACCCGAGCTGATGTTGACGATGCGGCCACTGCCGCGTCGTTTCATGCCCGGAGCGGCGGCTCGGCACAGTACGAAAGCGGCGTTGACGCCGATATCGAAAATCACGTCCCAGTCCGCGTCCGGAACCTCCTCGATCGGCCGGTTGGTTTGGCCCGCGACGCCGCCGGCGTTGTTCACAAGCACGTCGATCGGGCCACCGGTCGCACGCTCAATCCCCGCGATCCAGGCAGCGCCTGCCGCTCGATCGCGCAGATCGACCACCTCGGCCGTGATCCGTCCGGGTGCGCCAGCGTCGATCGGAGCGGTTTGCGACCGTGCCGTCTCCGCCAGCGAGGCCTCGACGACGTCTGTCGCGAACACATGGGCTCCGAGCGAGGCGAAGCGGCGGGCGATCGCCCGTCCAAAGCCATGGCCCGCGCCTGTGACGGCGACGATTTTGTCATCGAATCGGATTTGCATGTCGAGCTTTACTCCCGGGCTGCCGCCGCCATGGTGCCCACCCTCGACCGCGAAGAACAGCACCCGGGCGATGGGCACCGGGCCAGGAAGGTGCGGCCATTCGCCCCCGGCGCGGCGCGCCGCTCCCCGACCGAGCGGCTCAACCATCCGCTATAGGGCGATCAACGATTTAGCAGCTGATCGCAATCCCGTCGGCCGGCCATCAGGCAATCTTCCACCTGGCTTTTTTTGTGGAGCGTCCTGGTCAGCAAAAGGCCGCCGATCAACAGCAGGAGTACAACGACGATCGCGGCCAGGCCAGCCGTGCGTCGATCTGCTTCCTCGCGGTCGCGGACCGGATCAGGGCTTGATTGAGGCTCGGACATGACACTCTCACGATCGACTTCGCGCGGCCGGCGCGCCGGCTTTCAATGCAATAGCACATCGCGAGGTTGCGTGCCGCATGTTGCATGGGCGCCCAGGCCGCGTCCATAAATCACCCATGCCGCGAGTCCTCCGAGCGCCGCGTCCTTCGCATCCGGCCATACAGCACCTGAGCGACGCCGATACGCGATTTGCCGCGCTGATCGGGCGCGTCGGTCCGCCAGCCCTCAAAGTGGATCGGGGACGCGAGTTATATGAGGCGTTGATCCGGGCCATCGCCCATCAGCAATTGCATGGCAGAGCCGCTGAAGCGATTCTGGCTCGATTTGTCGCGCTTTACCCCGGGGAGCGCTTTCCGTCGCCGGAGAGCGTACTTGGCACGACGGCGGAGGCCTTGCGCGCCTGCGGATTTTCCGCGGCCAAGCTGGCCGCGGTGCAGGACATCTGCGCCCGAACCTTCGATGGCACTGTGCCGACGAGGCGTCAGGCGGCGCGACTGCCGGATGAGGAGCTGATCGAGCGCCTCACCACCATTCGCGGCGTCGGCCGCTGGACGGTCGAAATGCTGCTCATCTTCACACTGGGCCGTCCCGACGTGCTGCCGGTCGATGACTTTGGCGTGCGCGAGGGCTTTCGTGTGTTGTTCGAACTGGAGGTCCAACCAAAACCCAGGGCGCTGGCGGAACTGGGACTGGCATGGGCTCCGCATCGGTCGATGGCGACCTGGTATCTCTATCGCGCGGTCGAGGAGGCGCGACAGCAGGGTCCGATGAGCCGCGCCTGAGCAAACCTCTCCAGGTTTGCTTTGCGCAAGATCAAAACCTAAGCGGGCTTGCGCTCCAGGAACGCCGATCATCCGGTCCATGTCGCTGCCCGCGCAAGCTGCTTAGTGGCGCGGGCGACGCCGCCGTGCGGGTTGGCGATCAGCGTGAGGCGTGCTTTGACTGGTGACCGGACCATAGTCAGAGAGACACAGCGCCATGTCGGACGTAAAGGAACGGGACACCTCCGCCGCGACCGGCGAGCGGCCGCTTCAGCTCGACGCCATCGTTGTCGGCGGTGGACTGGGCGGTCTCTATGCGCTGCATCGGTTGCGCAAACTGGGCCTGAAGGCACGAGCATTCGAGGCCGGGTCGGGTGTTGGCGGTACCTGGTTCTGGAACCGCTATCCCGGCGCACGCTGCGACGTGGAGAGCCTGGAATATTCCTACGCCTTCGACGACGATCTGCAGCAGGATTGGAAATGGCCGGAGCGGTACGGCACCCAACCCGAGATCCTGCGCT
>JBEKGV010000558.1:0-8462 GCA_050012615.1 Acetobacteraceae bacterium
CCGCAATGTTCGCGCCGCCGGTCTGATCGCGATGAAGCTGGACGACGGGGATCGATTGATCGGTGTCGCAACGTGCCGTGAAGGCGACGATGTGCTGCTCGCCACGCGGGCCGGGCGATGCATCCGGTTCCAACTCACCGACGACGTCGTGCGGGTTTTCGCTGGCCGCGACAGTTCAGGCGTGCGCGGAATTAAATTGCAGGGGCGTGATGAGGTCATCAACTTGTCAGTGCTGCGCCATATCGACGCAAGCCCGGCGGAGCGCGAAGCATACATCAAGCTGGCGAATGCTCGACGCCGGGGTACCGCGGAGGACGAGCCGGAACCGGTCCAGGCGGCCGACACGGAAGAGATCGAAGGCGAGGTCAATCTGACGGCCGAGCGTATCGCGGAAATGGAAGCAGCCGAGGAAATGTTGCTGACCGTCACCGACATGGGTTTCGGCAAGCGCTCCTCCGCTTACGAGTACCGCGTGACCGGCCGCGGCGGTCAAGGAATCGTGAATATCACCCTCGCGCCGCGTAATGGAAAATCGGTGGTCGCCACGTTCCCGGTGCGGGAGGGAGACGACGTGATGCTGGTCACCGACATTGGCCGTTTGATCCGGGTCCCCGCCGACCAGGTGCGAATCACCGGCCGGCAGGCAATGGGCGTGACGTTGTTCCGGGTTGATGCCGGTGAGCATGTCACGAGCGTATTCCCGGTCATCGAAGAAGAAAGCGACGACACGGAATCCCCGGGCGAGCCGCTCAATCCAGGGGATGGACCTATGTCAGATCCTTCCAGCGATGAAGCGGGCACCGAGGACGGCAACGATGAAGGATAGCACCAACCACCAACGCATCGGCTTGTATCCCGGCACGTTCGACCCCGTCACCAACGGTCACCTCGATGTGATCGCCCGCGCGGCGCGTTTGCTCGATAAGCTCATCGTGGGCGTCTCGATCAGCGCCGGCAAAGGACCGATGTTCTCGCTGGAAGAGCGGGTCGAGCTTGTTGGAGCCGAAATTGCTTCGATCGCCAACAAGAACGGCATGGTGATCGAGGTCATGCCGTTCGATACGCTGCTCATCGATTTCGCCCGCAAGGTCGGCGCATCGATGATCGTACGCGGGTTGCGCGCCGTCACCGATTTCGACTTTGAGTTCCAGATGGCCGGCATGAACTACCGCATGGCGCCGGACATCGAGACGGTGTTCCTGATGGCCAGCGAACGTCACCAGTTCATCGCTTCTCGCCTTGTCAAGGAAGTCGCGATGCTGGGTGGCGACATCACGTCATTCGTTCCCCTACTTACCTTGGAACGCGTGCTGAAGCGCATCCGCGAAATTAAATCCTGATCAGGAGTTGATCATGCGACGTCGCACCCTGATCGCGTCCGCCGGCGCGATCGCAACCCTTGCAACTGGAACCATCATGAGCGAATCCGCTGACGCCCAGGGCAACCCTGGAATGGACCTTGAAAACACGATCTATATGGATATCAAGCAGGGGCGGGTGGTGATCCAAATGTTCCCCGATATCGCGCCTTTGCATGTGGAGCGGATCAAGCTGCTCGCACGGCGGAAGTTTTACGACGGCACGCCGTTCCATCGCGTCATCGAAGGGTTCATGGCGCAGGGTGGAGACCCGACCGGGACAGGCACCGGCGGCAGCGAATTGCCGGATTTGAAAGCCGAGTTCACTACGAAGCGGCACTTCCTGCGCGGTACGTGCGGTATGGCGCGGACCGGCAATCCGGATAGCGCCAACAGCCAGTTTTTCATCATGTTCGCGCCGGCTCCGCATCTCGACGGCCAGTACACGATCTGGGGTCAGGTGGTGCAGGGCATGGACTTCGTCGATCAGATCAAGCGCGGCAGCGGCGGCGGTGGGACGGTTTCCGATCCGGATCGGATCATTCACTTTCGCGTCGCCGCGGATGTGAAATGAAATTCCGCGGCCCGCGCGTTCAACGGGCCAGCGCGCAATCGTGATCCTGTAGGTCTTCGGCGGAGCCTCGGCTTCCCGTTGACGGATCGACCATCGTGTCGAGCACGGCGAAGCCGGCGACGTTGTTGCTCCAGGTCACGCCCACGACAGCCAGACCGTGCTTCGCCATGGCGGCACCGGCGTCAGGCTCGCCTATGGCGAGCAGCCGGAAGGGATTGACCGTGCCGAGATTCTCGCCATCGACGCGAAACGCGCGCCAGTGCAGGTTCGCCAGTGGCACCGGAACGTCCGCCCATGACTGACCGATCGAGTCACGGTTGGCTGCGAGCGCATCGCGCACATCCCGGCGCACGCAATCGATGTGGATGTGCAATTGATCCTGCGACCGCGCGTTTGGCGCGTTGATCGCCAGCGACAGTGCCTCTCTGGGCATTGGCCGGCCGGCGAGATTTTCCGTCATGACGCGCATGCGCCACGCTCTGTCCCAGTAATTCGGCGCGTTCGGCGCCAGAATCTCCGGGCTTTCAATGCCGCTGATTCTGGTTGTGGCAATCAGCAGGAACTGTGTCGCGCCAATCAGATCCTTCAGGATCACGAACCCGTCGCTCAGGTCCACGACCGAGCACGGCGCCGGGTCGTTGTGCTCCCGCATATTCGGCACGCACTTCCCGTCGGTGATATTCCATAACGCGGACGGATTGGCGGCCTGGGCCGCGAGAGGCAACACGCACGCGATGACCCAAAGCAATCTGTTCACGACGTTAAACACGTGACCCATCTCCGGCGGACTGGATTGGTATCGGATCATCGCGAAGGCGGGTTGGCAATCGCCTGGCGCGGGCAATACGTCAGTGCAACGCAATCGTAACAGTGCTAGTTCGCGGCGGCATCCGCCACGGCCTCGGATGGAGGAACTTTTGCCGCGGCCGCTGCCTCCTCGTCCTGGCGTTGCCTGATCGCGAGGACATCCTGGCGGCGGCCAAGCCAGATCGCGTTTGCAAACCACAACGCGCCAATGGGAATCGCCACCAGTGCGCTTTGAAGCGATCTTCACGTGGCACAACCGTGAACAGCAACTCGCGGGTTGGCCGCGCCACCGCGTAATCGCCCGCGCGGCGCAGCACCTGGAATACCGCCACCACCATGACCGTCGGCAACAACGCGATCGCGCCGAAACCAATGATCGTCAGTGCCGGCACCAGGCCAAGCGACAGCCCGACCCCCAGTGTGAGCAAAATGCGCCCGGTCAGGAACAACTGAACCACCAGCGTCAGGACATTGACCGTGAGATCGATGGTCGCGAAGAACGCGATTTGCGCGCCTCGATCGCTGAACCCGTGACTGACGATGCTGGCCTGCTGCATATAGAGAAACGTCGACGTCACCGAGTAAAGCAGCAAAAACACGGCGACGTTAATCAGATAACGCGACCGGAACGTGTGGACGATGCCACCGAACACGCCGCCGCCGATCGGCGTCTCGCCGTCCTTCGCCACGTGGACGTGATGCAGCGTCGGCGAGAGGCGAGACAGCCGGCCCACGCTGAACACCGCGACCTCGAGCAAGAACGCGGAGCCGAGCATCAGCACCGTCGGCGCCACGTATTTCGCCAGGGAGGCGGTCAGGCTGGATCCCACGATCGCGCCGATGGTCGCTCCGGCGGCGATGATGCCGAACAAGCGCTTGCCCTGCGCGGAACTGAACAGGTCGACATTCATCTGCCAGAACACGGAAATCACGAATAAGTTGAAAATAGAGACCCAGACGAAGAAAATCCGCCCGATCCAGACAGCGGATGCCGGATCCGACCACTGCAGCACCGCCGCGAAAATCAGAATATTGACCGCGAAAAACCGGTATGTGATCGGAATGAACCGGCTGCGCGGCAATCTCGCGACCAACCACGCGAACGGCAGGTTCAACAGCAGCATCCCGGCGAGCGAGGCGGTGAACAACCATTGCAGATTGTTGACGCCGCCGGCGACGCCCATCTGATCGCGGATCGGACGTATGATGTAGTACGAAGACAGGATCGAGAAAATATACAGCCAGCACCAGCCGACAACCGGCACTTCTTCCGGCCTGATATCGATCACGCGTCGCAGCAACCGATACAGAATGCCGCCCTGGATCTCCCGAGTGGCCCGAAGGTTGTCGCTCAAGCGCCGATCATTTCAGGCCCGCGACAATCTGGCGTATTTCCTCGGGTGAATGTTCGCCGCCCAATGGCGTGCCGGGAATGAGATATTTGCCCATGTCCAGCTTGCCGATCAGCACTGGTTCAAATCCGGCCTCCCGTACCAACTTCGTCGCGATCGCGATGGCGGCGGGATCGTCGCCCGCCATCGGCATGCCGATTTTCTTGCTGGTGTCGCTGGCGTCCTCGCGCACTTTCATGTAGCCGACAGCGTTAAAGGCTCGGACCAAATGCACGCCCGGGATCAGTTCCAGCGTAGCGAGGCCGGCGCCTTTCTCGCGCGCCCAGGTGGCGATGTCGCCGTCGCGCGCGACGATCGGGTTGCTGGCGTCGAGCACGAGTGGCTTTTCGGCGAGTTGTTTGCCGAACTCCTGACCGATCGGTTTGATCGCCGTGTACGGCACGGCCAGCAGAATGACATCGGCGAACGCCACGGCGTCGGCCGGCCAATTTTCAGCGGCGCGCCAGCCGACGTCTGGGCTGACGCGACGCGCGCGACGGCACCGAGTGCGAGCGCCATCGATATGCCGGCGACGGAACGAAGAACATCGCGGCGTCCGCGATTTGCAACGAAATATTGCGACATTTTCCGGCTCCTGGCGTTAAGGGACAAAGCTGGCACGTTCTATCGGAGCGAGGCAAACAACTCGACCATTTTTCCTCGCTCCGCGGCATCCGGTGGCCGGCCGCGACCGGCGGCGAGGTTGTCTTCCATGTGCGCGGGGTTAGCCGTGCCGGGGATCACGGCGGTGACCGTGGGGTTCCCCAGCAGGTATTTAATGAAAAACTGGCCCCACGTCGCGGCGCCGAATTCGCGTGCCCAGTCTGGCAGCGGCTTTTGCTGGACGGCGCGGAACAGGCGGCCGCGGCCCAGAGGCTCGGCGGTCAGCAACGCGACGCCGAATTCGGCGGCGGCCGGGATCAGGCGCTTTTCCGCCTCGCGGTCTTCGATCGAATAATCGATCTCGATAAAATCCGGCTTCTCGCGCCGCAATACCGCCTCCACCGCATCGAAGTCGCCGTGATAGGTCGTCGTTATTCCGATGTACCGACAGACGCCTTGTGCCTTCCAGTCCCGCAGCATGCCGAGGTCCTGCCGCGGATCGCTGACATTGTGCAGTTGCATCAGGTCGATCTTGTCGGTGCGCAGACGTTGCTCGGAGCCTCGGAGATCCGCCGGGCCGCTGCTTCGCGAATAATCTTCCAGCTTCGTCGCGAGAAACACCGACGGTCTCGCACCGGACGCGGCCACCAGATCGCCGACGATGCGTTCGGCGTCGCCGTACGATGGCGCGGTGTCGATGATCCGACCGCCCCCGGCGATCAAGGCGCGCACGACGGCTGCCCGTGCGCCTTGGTCGTCGTTCGCCGAGCCCCATCCCCTTGCGGTGCCAAGACCGATGACCGGAAGTGCTTCGCTGGTGCGCGGAACGGGGCGTGTGAGCAGTGGCGCGGCGGCGGGCTGCGCCTGAACGGGTCGACTCCCGCTGGTCGTTCGTATGATCGCGCCGAATGCCGCGCCGGTCGCCAGAACGCGGCGACGCGGCATCCTTAGGGGGTCGTGCTTCATCTCGGCCTCCAGGCTGCTGGCGAGACAGTACCGCGAGGTACCGGAACCGGACAGGACCCGGCCTCGGCGTGACAGCCACCCAAGTGGTCCGGGCATTTCATCCTGCAACGGGTGGCGACACCGTGCGCGGTTCGCTGATGCGCACCTCCCGCATGTCCGCTGCCAGGTGGACACAGTCGATATGCGGGAAAGTCGCGACTGGCGGAATAATAGCTGGCACACTTTGTCACGGTTTCTAACGGGCGCGAGAGATCCGCCCAACCACGGCGCCCGAGGCCGGATCGATCAACAGTACGCGATCGACCGTCATGGTCGTCTGGTCCTGTATACGAACTGCCGTCGGGACGGATCCGCCGCCAGGGCCACCGCGGCGATCAGCCATGGCAAGATCCACAGCCATCTGGTTGAAATGCAGACCATGCGCCAGGTCTCCGGCCAACATCGAGCCGACACGATTGAGCAGGGCGAAAATCCATCCGGAACCCGCCCCGGTCAACCTCCTCCACGCATCGACTTATCCTTAGGCAGCCCGCACTCCGGCGATAAACTGCCCAACCTCCTTCGACAATTCGTCCGCTTGCCGTGATAATTGCCCAGACGCCCCGAGAACCTCAGACGCCGCCGCACCGGCATTGTTCGCCGCCTGGCTGACGACCGATATGTTGCCGGTGACATCCTGCGCGCCGATCGCCGCCTGTTGCACAGACCGCGCGATTTCCCTTGTCGCGGCGCCCTGTTCCTCAACCGCCGCGGAGATACCGGTGGCGATCCGGCTGACCTCGCCGATGGTCGAGACGATCCCATGGATCGCCTCCACCGCGCTTCGCGTCGCGGTCTGGATTTGATTGACCTGCTTCGCGATGTCCTCGGTCGCCTTGGCGGTCTGATTGGCGAGTGACTTGACCTCGGACGCGACCACCGCGAAACCCTTGCCCGCGTCGCCGGCGCGGGCGGCCTCGATCGTGGCGTTCAAAGCCAGCAGGTTGGTCTGACCGGCTATGGAACTGATCAGGCTGACCACATCGCCGATGCGCTGCGCACCCTCTGACAGTTCCCTGACAATCGCATCGGTGCGCTCGGCGTCCTGAGCGGCCCGCCCAGTGATCTCTGAGGACTGGCTGACCTGGCGGCTTATTTCGCCGATCGACGCGCCAAGTTCCTCGGCCGACGCCGACACTGTCTGGATATTCGCGCTCATTTTCTGGGCGGCCGATGCGACGGACGACGCGCGTCCATTGGCCTGAGAGGCAGCGTCACTCATGGAACTCGCGGTCGTCTCAAGCTTTGTCGCGCCGGAAGCGAGGCCGTCGGCGAGGGCACCCAACTTGCTCTCGAAATCGCGCACAAGTCCGCCCAGTACGTCGGCGCGACGTTGCTTGACGCCCTGTTCGGCGGCTTGTTCGGCGGCGAGCCTGACCGCCGCGATGCTGTTTTGTTTGAACACCTCCACGGCCCGAGCCATGTCGCCGATTTCATCGCTGTTCTCGCGCGCGGGGATGTCAACCGCTTGATCCCCGTTGGCAAGCCGCGCCATGGCGGCGGTCATTCCGGCAAGCGGGCCGAGGATGCCTCGTGCGATGAAAAACGCCAGCCCGAGCCCGAGCACCACACCGGCCCCGGCGATGACGAGTTGGCTGACCGCGGTGGCGATCATGGAATCATGCGCTTCCAGACCAGCCGCGGTGGAGTTCCGCAGCATATCCTCCTCGGCTTTGGCGAGATCGGCGCGCATGCCGATGACCAGCGGTTTCAAGGTGCCCTGGAACAATGCGAGCTGCGCCAGGGTCGCCACGCTGACGGTGTTGAAATCCTTACCGTAGGCAGCGAGCGCTTCCCGCACCGGGACAATCTTGAGGTGCAGGGCGGCGGCGCCTTTTGAATTTTCCATGTGGTCCATGACATCGGCGGCGTGGTCCAGTGTGACGAGTGCCCGATCGGCTTTGTCCATGGCGCCGCTGACAATAGACGGACCGGTCCCGTCGGGGCTGGCGCGGAAGCGCAGGCCGGCTATCCGCACCAGCAATACCGCGTGTTCCGCCGCGACCGCGGGTGTCTCAATCGCTTCATCATGCACGGCGTCCGCCTCTTGCATCATCGTGTCGGTCGTCGCGGTGAGGATGTCGCCGTCCTTGTCCTGGCGAACGCGCGCCTCCCTGGCGGTGTTAACCAGTTCCACCAACTTCACCGAGCCGGCGGCCTGTTCGTCGAGGCGAGTGGAAAGGGAAGCATAAAGTGCCAGGCGCGCGGGCATCGTCGTGTTGGCGACCGAGGTTTCCAGCACTGCCTTTACCTTTGTCTGGGCGTCCCGCATGTCCCCGACCGAGATCTCGTCCCCATCGAACATGTACCGGATCTGCGCGCGGCCGATGTTTTCGAGCGAGCCGATCATGGTGAGCATTCGCTGCTCGGCACCGTCGACAACCTCGATTTTGGTGATCTGCTCGCCAAGCCGGGAGATGCCCCAGGTGCCGGTACTCGCGAGCGCCACCGCCAGGCCAATCACGATGAGGAAGCCGCCATAGAGGCGAGTGCGGACCTTGAGTTGCGACCGCGATCCGGAGGACTGGTTGGACAGAGCTGCGATGGTGGCCAAGAGTTTGGTCCTTCATGGCGGTCGGATCGCCAGGTGTAACCGGCGGGAGTCGATTATGCTGCCGCGGAGAACCGAGGCGAGATAAGGAAGCCATTCACATCCGGCAGCGCTCCCGCGGCCAAACAATGTGACCTATGGAATGAAAGGGTTAAGGAAGGGTTGAGTTTGCG
>JBEKGV010000559.1:0-4060 GCA_050012615.1 Acetobacteraceae bacterium
ATCGGTATCGACCCGGAGGTGCTCCCGGATTTGTGCAGGCCCTTCGTCCAGGCCGATGCCTCGACAAGCCGGAGGTACGGCGGCAGCGGCCTTGGGCTGGCGATCAGCAACAAGCTGGTATCGCTGCACGGCGGAACCCTGACAATCGAAAGCGTCCTTGGCGAGGGAACGACGGTTTGCGTCACCTTCCGGGCGGAGCGCGTCCTGGTCGCGCACTGCCACGCGGCCGAGGCGATTTGAGTCGGCGTCCTTGGGCGTAGTGGGACGGCGCTGGCGAAAGCGGGTATCGCGCGCTGAGCCAGGCACGGTAGATTGTCGAGATGAAGATAGCCGTCTTGCTCCCGGTTTTCGTGCTGATGTGCCTTTTCCCATTGATCGCCGCGCCGGATGCGGAGTCCGTGCAGCTCACCTTCACTCTGTACGCTGTGGGGCTGCCCGTGGCTGAATCCCATATGTCGTTCGATCTGACGCCGTCGGCTTATCTCATGGGTTTGCAGTACCAGACCACAGGTGTCGCCAGGCTCTTCGCCGGCGACAAGCTCGATCAGACGACCAAAGGCATGTTCGAGCACGACCAACCGGTCCCGATGGAGTTCCACTCTTTTGTCAGATTGCATGGTCAGGACCGAACAGTGGTCCTGGAGTACCGGAACGGCGATCCCACCGCGACCACGACGACTCCCCCCAATGAAGGCGAGCGGGATATCGTCCCACAAGCTGAGCGTGAGCATACGCTGGATCCGTTAAGTGCGATGGTGGACATGCTGCACACCCTCGCGCGAACCGGACGATGCGACCTCAGTCATAAGACCTATGACGGACGCCGCCTGGAGGTGTTCGAAGTTCACACGGTGGATGAGGAAGATATCGCGTCCTCCGGGCGATCCGTCTTCGCGGGGCGGGCCCTGCGGTGTGACTACACCAGCAGGCCCCTCATGGGGTTCCACCTTGGCGAGCAACGCGCGGATGACCAACGTGTGCGCAAAGGCTCATTATGGCTCGCTCCTGTCGTCCCGGGCGGACCACGACTGCCGGTGCAAGGGGTCGTCGACGTAAGGTTCCTGGGTACCGCGACAATGTATCTGACGGCGATCACGCCCTGAGGGTCTCTCCGGGATCATCCCGCTGCTCTGCCTCGCGCAATACCTATCGCGCGACGGGCGTGGCCCGGCCTTTGACAAATTACCTTGGCGCGACCGATATGATACGTATAAATACCTACATCGGTTCAGTGTAGGTTCAATGTCATGATCGCCGCGCACCAGGAAACCGGCTCAGGCGTGTCCCCGACCATGCTCCAGGGCATCGTCGCTTCGATTTGCGACCGGCCCGGAGATACCGAGGCGCAGCGCGAGGCCCGGTCGCGCGACGTCGTCGAGGCCGTCCAGGGGTTCGAGCCGCGCGATCCGGTGGAACTCATGCTGGCCGGAATGGCCGTGATTCATGCCCATCTGATCCAGGACTCGGTGCGCGACCTGGTGCGAGAGCAGGACGATCGCCTCAGGGCGCGGGGGAAGTCGACGATCGTCGCGCTGGACCGGGCGATGGTCGGCTTCCTGAAAGAATTCCGCATCGCCCGAAAGCGAGCGTCCCTGCCAAGCGACGCCGACGAACATCGGCCGGAGGACGCTCCGACATCCGATACCGGGCAGGTCACGACGGCGGCCAAAGCCGGCGCCAAGGCCGCGAAGCCGAACGCGCCATCGGTGGTACAAGCCTCGGTCCGCAATCCCGGGCCACCGCCCGGCCCGCCGGTGCCGCTGCTGCCACCGCTCGGCCGCTCCGAGATGTCGACCGCGGCAATGATGGCCGTCATATCGCCGTCGGCAATGCCGCTCAGGCCCTTCGCCGTCGCGAGACCGGCTGTGGTTTCCCCGACCGGGAACGGCACCCGATCCTCCGCGTCCCGTGATGTGGCCGACCAATTACCCGCGCAATCGTCGAGGGTCCTGGAAACAACCACCTCCGAGAGATTTCCACGTACCACCGGACAATCGCCTTGAGGCCTTGAGAGTCTGTCCGGAACCGTATTGATTGATTCCGGTCGACTCATGGAGGAGGTGGAATCCGTGGTAATAACAACCGGCGAATAGATTGACTCTTGCCTTTATCGCCATGGCCCGGCCCCCGCCTTCGCAGGGGTAAACTCGTCCGGGCCATGACGGATTTGAAAAGCCGTACGTCAATCTTTCGGCCGGCCGGTATAAGAGGGCGATGATCCGCGCCCAAAAAGAATATCCGCGGGTATCTGTGGGTATCCGCGGCTCCTTTTTTCTTGGCGGTATCAGCCGCGTAAGAAAGCGATAGGAGCCCCGGATACCCGCAGATATTCTTTGATGGTGTAGCGTCCTTTGGGAGGATCCAAGAGCCCGATGCCGCGATCGTTTCCCAACAGGACGATCCCGGACACACACCAAAAGTCCTACGTTTGAGAGCGCGATTCACGCTTTCCGATGCTTCGGCCTGAAGCGATCGCGCTCTGGCCAGGAAACTCCCGGAGCGGCATCGCGATCACGCCGCCACACCCGCCCTGACCAACGCTCCCTGCCCAGACAACGCCTCCTGTAAGCGCGCGATCGGCACATCTCGCGGCCTGATCCCATCAGCGACCGCCAGCGCCGCGGCCACTCCGGCCGCCTGCCCTGTCATCCAGCATTGCGGCACCTCGCGCAGGAAGGAGTGGCTCGTCGCGTCGCACGACACCGCGCGCCCAGAGACCAGCAGGCCATCCAGCTCCGCCGGCACCAGAGCACCATAGGGCACCGACACGACCGGATATTTTGGCGACAGCGACGGCGACACCCCGATCTCGTCTGGCCGGGCGATGCCAGATGTCCAGTCCTCGCGGGTCACTCGTTCGACGCCGACCAACCGCCGGGCATGCCGCACGCCGATCTGAGGCGCGGACAGGTTGAGGTAGGCGGCCTCAAACCCTGGCGCATGTTCGCGGTAAACCGCCAGGTGGGCCGCCATCAGCCGGTGGGACCGAATGTCGACTTCGGTCAGATCCTCGACATCGACGGCCGAGTAACCCGCCAGCCGCGGCCCCATGAACAACGCGACATCATTGCGCCAGGAGACAAACGGCCGCTCAAACAATCCGCCGCACGCCGCGCGTCCCCGTTCCATGAACGCCGAGAACGCCTCGGGCTGCCTCGTTTTGAAATCGATCCAGCGTTGCATGTCCACACCACCGAACAGCCAGGCGGTATTGATGCAGTGGTGAATGTCGCGTGTATCGACATCGGAATAACTCGCGGCACCTGCACGGTGAAAGATGTCGCCATCGCCCGTGCAATCGATGGTGACGGCAGCCCGGATCGCTTTGCGGCCTTCTTTGCTTTCGAAGATCACTCCCCCGACGTTGCGTCCCATTGGGCCATCCCGCATCAGCGGCGCCGCGCCCCAGGCGTGCAGGATCAGATGCACTTTGTGCTCCAGCACGATCTCCTGCGAGACCAGCTTCAGGTGCTCCGGATCGATCGTCGGCGACCAGGTGACGATGCCGTGATAAGCGGCGGTACGTTCCTTCCAGTAAGCGGCTGTCGCCTCATCGGCGCTGCCCCACGCACCGCGCGGAGGACCGGCGATGGCGTCTTTCGGCAACCGGTCGAGCAGGTCGTTGGCAATGCCGCGGATCACCTGTTGGCCGGTCCAATCGGTCATCCGGTCGATCCAGATCACCAGGCCTCCGGTCGACAGGCCGCCCAGATGGTTGTGGCGCTCGAGCAGGATGACGTCCGCACCGGCGCGGGCCGCGGCCACGGCCGCGGCGGTACCGGACGGTCCGCCACCCACCACCAGCACGTCACAATCGCGAAACACAGGAATTCTGCGCGCCGGTTCTTCGATCGTGCCCAGCTCTGCACGTTCGCGACGCGGCAGGCGGCCGCCGGAGAAAATGCCGGATTTATACATCAGGTGCCCGCCGTCACCGGTGATGGTGCCACTCACTCGCCGTCTCCCTGGAAAACCTTGACGGCACGGTAGGGCGGTGTTGAACCCGAGTCGATATTTCGCAACCCCGCCGATCGGTGAGCATGCGCCTGGGAAATGACAT
>JBEKGV010000560.1:0-4045 GCA_050012615.1 Acetobacteraceae bacterium
GTGATATATCCCTGAGAGTTGTTCGGCCCGGAGGGATCGAGGTGTTCTGACGCAACGTCCGAATAGTACGTGCCGCCGACCGAATAAGCCTCGACGACGATCCCATCCACCGGGGCATGCCATCGGTGATAATTATAGGCGTTGAGGAAACCCTGATACACCGTACCTCCAATGAATTGATCGGCCAGATCAGATCGCCGCGCCGTGAAAATGTCACGGAGTGAGTAGGGCTGGGCTTTGATCCAAAACGCATCCAGCAGCGCGGCGTGGCGGCGGATCTGATACGGCGTCGATTCGCAGGCGCTGACGACGATCCTCGGATCGCCTGTGCCCGCTACCGGGCGGGCGCCGGGCTTGAACCTTCGCGTGAAGAAGTCGTTCCATGATGAGAAGCCGTGGAATTGCGCGGTGGGATCGCACTCGAACAGTGACATGTCGATAGACTTGCTCGCTTCGGCGCTGAACCAGCCGTCGGGCGATCTTGTGTTCAAATATTCGCGGGAATTCGGACCACTGAGGAACCGGCCCCAATGTCGCAGGATCTTTTTGAATTTCTCGTTGACCTCGGCGAACTGAAAGAACGCGAAGCCTTCCGGCATGCACATAGGCCAATCGAGCAGCGCGTTGATCGGACAACCGACCATGGCCGACGTGCTGAACGGGAGCGACATCGTCATGACCGAGTCGATCAGCACCATTAGTTCCGATATCGTCGAATAGCCGAGCTTGATGTCCTTGCGGCTTCGTTCCAACATCAGCGCCCGCCGGATCGCCTGCGTCAGATGCATGCGAAGGATGGGCGTTGTCTCGATCAGGGCTGTTAGTTCACACACCGGCGGCGACAGCACCTCGCTCGTTCGCTTCGCTGCGTGGTTCGCGAGCGACGTTCGAAAATCCGAGAGGGCACGCTCATTCGCTGGCAGCCAGCGACCGTGCCGAGACCTACGGGCCGGGTAGACCGTGCGGGTGTTGGCCATATTCCTCTCCTACGGCGTCCGGATGGGCCCCTCGTACAACATCATCGCGAGGTATTCCTTGAGCGTCATCGTAGGAAAAGGAGCGGATGACCGACCTGGCGCCCGCCGGGTCTGGCGTGGCGGCGCGAAATACAAATGCCGCGGCCGGCGACGAGGCCGGCCGCGCTAAGTGAATAAACTACTCGGCTGGCCGCGTTACCCGGCGTGCGGTTGCATCGACTGCATCCCGGGCAGCGTTCCGCGCCACCGCGCGATCCACCCGTCGAGGCCGAACGCATAGCCGGCGTTGGCGGCGACCAGATAGCCGATCAGCATGGCGTAGACGATGTGATAATCGACGATGAAGTTCACGTGACTTTCGATGTAGGGAAAGTCCATGTGCGCGGTCCAGTAGGTCAGCATCAGCAACACGCCAAATGGGCCGCTAACGCGAACGAGCAGGCCGGACACCAGCGACAACCCGATCAGCAGATGGCCATAACTGACCAGGAACGTCAGCACCGGTGCGATCGACGGCGAGGTCAACGGTGCGTAGAGCGTGTGGAACGTCTTTGTATGCTCAAGGAATTCGCTGGTGCTGAACGTACTTGACAGCACTTGTGTGAGCCCGGCGTAGAGAAACACCCACCCCATGAGAAGTCGAAAGACGAGAACAAAACGACGGTCGATGGCGAACTGGTCCATGACATTTTCTCCGTTGGGCCCGGGAGCCGAGCCGGGTTGAAGACGCATGTATGTTCCACCGCGGGGCAGAGCCTCCTTGACCAAGATCAATTGATTCACAGGAATCTCACGAGCATCAGGACTTTGGGTCGCCTCGAAACTGGTTCTCTTGTGTGATCGCGCGCGCTGGTTTAACGGAACGGCATGTCCGGAACATTACCAGAACCTTTTCAGGGCTGGTTCGCCGCGCGGGGTTGGATGCCTCGGCCGCACCAGCTTGCGATGCTGGATGCGGCTCGTAACGGAGAAAGCGTTCTGTTGATCGCACCCACCGGCGGCGGCAAGACACTCGCCGGGTTCCTGCCCAGTCTGGTGGCGTTGGCGGAGGCACCGAGGGACAAACTGCACACGCTTTACGTGAGTCCGCTGAAGGCGCTGGCCACCGACATCGCGCGCAACCTCACGGAACCGGTGACGGAGATGCGATTGCCGATCCGGATCGAAACGCGGACCGGCGACACCCCAGCCAATCGCCGCGCGCGGCAAAAAATCGTACCACCGCAGTTGTTGCTTACAACACCAGAGAGTTTGGCGGTCCTCATTGCATCACCCGATGCCGCTGGATTTTTTGGCCCGTTGTCGGCGATCGTCATGGATGAGGTTCACGCGCTCGCCGGAACGAAACGCGGCGATCAACTTGCGTTGTGCGTAGAGCGGTTGGTTGAGCTCGCGCCTTCGGTCCGCCGGATCGGATTGTCGGCGACGGTCGCCCATCCTGAGGCGATCAAAGCGTTCACCGGCGCGGACAGAATCATTTCGGTCGCGGATGGTGCGCCGCCTGCGCTGTCCATCATGCTTCCCGCGGGGCGCATGTCCTGGGGCGGCCATATGGGGCTCGAGGCGGCACCCGAAATCATGGCGCGCATTCGTGACGCGAACATGACGATCGTGTTTGTGAATACGCGCGCCCAGGCGGAACTGATATTTCAGGCGTTGTGGCGATTGAATGATCCGATGCTGCCGATCGGTCTGCATCACGGCA
The DNA here is from genome assembly GCA_050012615.1 of Acetobacteraceae bacterium. GTDB lineage: Bacteria > Pseudomonadota > Alphaproteobacteria > Acetobacterales > Acetobacteraceae > Rhodopila. The sequence goes on from JBEKGV010000560.1 coordinate 2,683, forward strand.
GTTTGGAGATCGATCAGCGCCGCAAAGTTGAAGCCGCGATGGCCGCCGGCCGGCTTCGCGCGGTCGTTGCCACCTCGTCATTGGACCTGGGCATTGACTGGGGTGGTATCGACCAGGTCATTCAGGTCGGCGCTCCGAAAGGCGTATCTCGGCTGCTGCAACGCGTCGGCCGTGCCAACCATCGGATGGACGAGGCCAGTCGCGCGATCCTTGTGCCGGCCAACCGTTTTGAGGTTCTGGAATGTGAGGCCGCGATCCAAGGCGTGGCTGCGAAAGAGCTCGACGGCGATCCGCCGCGACCTGGCGGGTTGGATGTGCTTGCGCAACATTTGCTCGGTCTGGCCTGCGCGGCGCCGTTCCGACCCGACGATGTGTTCGCCGAGGTGAGGCGAGCGGCGCCCTACGCTCTTCTGACACGCGAGACATTCGACGATGTGCTGCGGTTTGTCGAAAACGGCGGTTACGCGTTGGAAGCGTACGACCGGTGGCGCAAATTGTTCCGCGACAGTCTTGGTTTAGTGCATGTACGTTCTGAGCGTGTCGCGCTGCGGCATCGCATGAACATCGGCACGATCGTGGCAGCACCGATGATTAAGGTGCGGCTTGTGGGCAGGCGTGGTTCGTTTGGTCCGGTGCTCGGCGAGATCGAGGAATATTTCGTAGGCTTGCTCCGGCCCGGCGACACTTTCATGTTCGCCGGCCGCCTGTTGCGATTTGTCCGCCTGCGAGAAATGGCGATCGAGTGTCAGGAAGGCGGCGATGGTGAGCCGATGGTTCCCGCTTACGAAGGCGGACGTTTGCCGTTGACGACCAATTTGGCGGACCGTGTGCGTGACCTCCTGCGTACCCCAGGCGACTGGAATACGTTCCCCGAGCCAGTGCGCGAATGGCTGCAACTGCAACGTGGCGTCTCACGATTGCCGGGCCGGAACGACTTACTTGTTGAAACGTTCCCGCGCGGCGATCGCTGGTATCTCGTGGCCTATTGTTTCGAAGGCCGCAACGCCCATCAAACATTGGGAATGTTGTTAACGAAGCGCATGGAACGCGCGGGCTTCGCGCCTCTGGGATTCGTCGCCACGGATTATGTCATCGGCATCTGGTCGGCCAATTGTCCAAGGAACGTCGCGGCTCTGTTCGATCAGGACATGCTCGGCGACGATCTGGAAGAGTGGATGGCCGACAGTTCCATGCTGAAACGCACCTTTCGGAACGTCGCTGTCATCGCGGGACTGATTGAGCGAAATCATCCCGGCGCCGAAAAAACGCGGCGGCAGGTTACCGTCAACAGCGATCTGATTTATGAGGTGCTGCGCAAGCACCAGCCGGATCATATCCTGCTGCGCGCGACCCGCGCCGATGC
>JBEKGV010000561.1:0-4044 GCA_050012615.1 Acetobacteraceae bacterium
TTCAGAACGCCAACCTTTTAGCGGGCCCGCGAATTAAGCCTGCGCCTTGTGCTCCACGCCCTTCTCCGCCAGGAACGTCTCAAGCTCGCCGGACTGGAACATCTCCGTCACGATGTCGCAGCCGCCCACGAACTCGCCCTTCACATAAAGCTGCGGGACCGTCGGCCATTGGGAGAATTCCTTGATCCCCTCGCGCAACTCCTGCTCCTCCAGCACGTTGGCGGAGCCAAACGGCACGCCAAGATGCGACAGGATCTGCACCACGCGCGCCGAGAAACCGCATTGCGGAAACATCGGCGTGCCCTTCATGTAAAGGAACACCGGGTTCTCATCGATTTCCGACTGGATGCGGTCGAAGACGGTATCGGACATGGTGGAAAACTCCTCGTGGACTTGCTCGGGTTTGGGCGTATCAGTTGGGGGTCGAGGTTTGCAATGCAAGTGCATGCAACTCCCCACCCATGCGGCCGCGTAACGCGGCATAGACGATCTGGTGCTGACGCACACGGCTCAATCCGCGGAACTGCTCGGAAACGACAGTCGCGGCGTAGTGGTCGCCGTCGCCGGCAAGGTCGTCGATCGTCACCGTCGCGTCAGGCAACGCGGCCTTAATCAACGCCTCGATCTCGTTTGCCGGCATCGCCATAAACGACCCTCTGGGAATGGCCCTCTGCTGGGATCAGCTTCAGCCGTCCATCCAAGCCGGAAAGAAGGCATCATGCAACACCCGTAGTTCTTCGACGGATATGGTTCCGCCGTCGGGGGAAGTCAAATCCCGCCCGCCCGATGTGCCGATCCGCATCGCCGGGACGCCGGCAGCATCGGCCGCGCGGACAAGCGACGCCGCGTCGGGCACCGCGATCAGATAGCGGCCCTGATCTTCGCCGAACCAGAACGCATGGCCGGGGATATCGCGCGGGTGGGTCACAAGCCTCGCGCCAACGCCGCCGGCCATGACCATTTCGGCGATCGCGACCATCACGCCACCGTCGGAGACGTCGTGACAGGCCCGAATCGTGCCGTCCAGGATCAGGTTCCGCACGAAATCGCCGTTGGCCCGCTCGACGGTGAGGTCGACCGGAGGCGGCGCGCCATCCTCACGTCCGGCGATCTCGCGCAACCAGAGCGATTGGCCCAACCAGCCGGTGGTGGCGCCGATCAGCACGATGTCCAGCCATGGCTGCAACGCCAACCCGACCGCTTTCGACACGTCCTCCAGCACGCCGAGGCCGCCGATCACGGGTGTCGGCAGGATCGCGCGCCCCTCGGTCTCGTTGTAGAGCGACACGTTGCCGGACACGACGGGGAAGGCCAGAGCCTCGCATGCCGCCGCCATGCCGCGGATCACAGCGGCGAACTGGCCCATGATCTCCGGCTTTTCCGGATTGCCGAAATTCATGTTGTCGGTGATCGCGAGCGGCCGTGCACCCACCGCGGTCAGATTGCGCCACGCCTCCGCCACCGCCTGAGCACCGCCGGTTTCCGGATCGGCGAAACAATAGCGCGGCGTGCAGTCGGTGGTCAGCGCCAGGCCTCGGCTGAGGCCCTCAAGCTTGACCACCGCTGCATCGGCGGCGCCGGGCCGCTTCACGGTCTGGCCGCCGACGGTGCTGTCATACTGGTCCCAAACCCAGGCGCGGGAACATAAATCGGGACAAGCGATCAGCTTTCTCAGCGCGCCGGTCAGGCCCATCCGATCCTCGACGCGCGCGGGGTTCAGCTTGGCCCGCTTCGGCGATTCGACCGTCGGCCGCGTGTAGAGCGGCGCCTCATCATTCAGCGGGGACAGGGGAATGTCGGCTTCCAGTTGCCCATGATGCCAAACGGCCAGCCGGCCGGTATTGGTCAACTCGCCGATTACCGCGAAATCGAGATCCCATTTCTCGAAAATCCCGCGCGCCATCTCCTGCCGGTCGGGGCGCAGCACCATCAGCATGCGCTCCTGGCTTTCCGACAGCATGAACTCATAGGCGCTCATGCCGGTCTCGCGCGCGGGCACCATGTCGAGGTTCAGCGAGATCCCCACGCCGCCCTTGCCAGCCATCTCAACCGAGGAACTGGTCAGGCCGGCGGCGCCCATATCCTGAATGGCGACGATCGCGTCGGTGCCCATGAGTTCGAGGCACGCCTCGATCAGCAGTTTCTCGGTGAACGGATCGCCCACCTGCACGGTCGGTCGTTTCTCCTCTGAATCGGCGCCAAACTGGGCTGAGGCCATGGTCGCACCGTGAATTCCATCACGTCCGGTTTTCGAGCCGACATAGACCACCGGATTGCCGACTCCCGCCGCCGCGCTCAGGAAAATCCGGTCCTTGCGTGCGATACCGACCGTCATGGCATTGACCAGCGGGTTGCCGTCATAGGCCGGATGGAAATTGATTTCGCCTCCGACGGTCGGCACACCGACGCAATTGCCATAGCCGCCGATGCCGCGCACCACACCATCGACAATTCGTTTTGTACCAGGATTATTCGGACTGCCGAAGCGCAACGCGTTCAGATTGGCGATCGGGCGCGCGCCCATCGTGAACACGTCGCGCAAAATACCACCAACTCCGGTGGCCGCGCCTTGATAGGGCTCGATGAAGCTCGGGTGGTTGTGGCTCTCCATTTTGAAGATCGCCGCCAGCCCGTCACCGATATCGACCACGCCGGCGTTCTCGCCTGGGCCGTGGATGACCCAGGGTTGTTTCGTCGGTAACTGCTTGAGCCAGACGCGTGACGATTTATAGCTGCAATGTTCCGACCACATGACGCTGAATACGCCAAGTTCGGTCAATGACGGCGTGCGGCCCATGATCGCCAGGACGCGGGCGTATTCCTCCCCACTCAGGCCGAATTCCTGGGCGAGTTGCTGGTTGACCTCCCGTGCGCCCGAACCTGTCATCACGCGGCCGCGAGAGAGTCGAACAGCGGTTTGCCTCCGTCGCCGCCCATCAACGGGTCCACCAGATCCTCGGCATGCGGCATCAAACCGAGCACGCGATGGTTTGGACTGAAGATCCCGGCGATGGCTCGTGCGCTGCCGTTGCGATTGGAGTCTTCTGTTACGTCACCCTCCGGGGTCGTGTAGCGAAACGCCACCAGGCCCTGGTGCTCCAGGTGATCGAGCGTCGCCTCGTCGGCGAAATAATTGCCGTCGCCGTGCGCCATGACGGCGCGGAACGTGGAGCCCTTCTGATAGCGGCTGGTGAAGACGGTATCGCTTCGTTCCACCCGCAGGTGGCAGTCCATCGACAGGAAGCGCAGCGAGGCGTTGCGCAGCAATGCGCCCGGCAGCAGTCCGGTTTCGGTCAAGATCTGAAATCCATTGCAGACACCTAACACATAGCCGCCGCGATTGGCATGGTCGTGGACGGCGCGCATGACCGGGGAACGTGCCGCCATGGCGCCGCAGCGCAGATAGTCGCCGAAACTGAACCCGCCCGGGATGATCGCGAGATCGAGATCTCCCAGATCGGTCTCCTTGTGCCAGATCATCCGCGGCTCATGGCCGAAGGATCGTTTCAGCGCGATCGCCATGTCGCGTTCTCGATTGATGCCGGGAAAGATGACGATGCCGGCTTTCATTGCGATCTGGGTGCCTCCTGGCAGGGAAATGTCCGCCGCAGCGCCATCATGACCACCATGACGCCGGATGGAGCGTGCTCGGCGCGCGGGCGTTGCGCGACATCGAGGACCGCGTTGCGAACCTGATCGACGGAGACGGTCTCAGGCACGCAGACTCGTCCTTGGGTCCGGCCACGACTTTCCCGGAGCAACAAGGCGTCGGTGACAGCCATGAGGTAGCCATTGCAGGCCGCCTTGGCGGTCGCGTCACCCGAACAAGCCGTGACAAGATCCTGCGCGCTCATGAGTGCCGCGTTTGAAACCGTAGGGGCGAGTGTCAGCAGGAGGAGCGCCAATCCGGGCAATCGACCCGTTCGCCGCGACGTTCCTATCATGCCGCCACCGCGACCTGGAAACTCTCGATCACCGTATTCGCCAACAGTTTCCGCGCCATCTCCTCGGCCAGTCCCCGCGCTCTCTCCGGATCGGTTTCAT
>JBEKGV010000562.1:0-4041 GCA_050012615.1 Acetobacteraceae bacterium
AAACTGAGGAACGCATCGCGCAGGACCGTATCGCTGATTTCCATTTCGGTGCCGACGGCGATCGCGGCCAGTGCGTTTTGCACATTGTGCTCGCCCAGCATGGGAAGGCGGAACGGACCCATGCGGCGCGAGCGGTTGCGTACGCGATCGGTAACGACGACCTCAAAAGTCGAACCCGATTTATCCGGCCGAAGCTTGTCGGCGCGCACATCGGCCTGGGGCGAGAACCCGTAAGTAACGATGCGCCGGTCCGACAAACGCGGGATCATCTGCTGCACCGCCGGATGGTCGATGCACAGCACCGCGAAGCCGTAGAACGGGATATTGGCGACGAACTGATCGTAGCCGGCGATCATCGCCTCGGCCGTACCCCAGTGATCGAGGTGCTCGGGATCCATGTTCGTGACGACCGCGATCACGGCGGGCAGGCGCAGGAAGCTGCCGTCGCTTTCGTCGGCCTCGACGACCATCCACTCGCCGTCGCCCATGCGGGTGTTGGTGCCATAGGCGTTGATGATGCCGCCGTTGATGACGGTCGGGTCGAGATGGGCGGCTTCCAGCATGCAGGCGATCAGGCTGGTGGTGGTGGTCTTGCCGTGGGTGCCGCCGACGGCGATGGCCCATTTCAGCCGCATCAACTCGGCCAGCATTTCGGCGCGACGGACGACCGGAATGAAGCGGGCGCGAGCGGCGGCGATCTCCGGGTTGTCGCTTTTCACCGCGGTGGAGACGACCACCACGCGGGCATCGCCCAGATTGGCCGCGTCATGGCCGATGGCGACCGGGATGCCGGCCTCGCGCAGACGATAAACGTTGGCCGAGTCAGCGATATCGGAGCCCTGCACGGAATAGCCGAGCGTATGCAGCACCTCGGCGATACCCGACATGCCGATCCCGCCGATCCCGACGAAATGCATCCGCCCGATGTTGAGTGGGAGTGCTCTCATGATTGCACCACTCGTGATTGCCCCACTCTTGATTGCCCCACTCTTGATTGCTCGGGCCGGATGCGACCCTGTCCATCCTGCGATTGCTCGCTACCGGCGCGCCGGCCAGGAGCACGATCGATCCCGACGCGCTCTGTCTCGCCAATCGCGTGCTCCACAACATCGGCGAGCGCCTCCGCCGCCTCCGGTCGCGCCACACTCCGCGCACCAGCCGCCAGTTGGGCCAGCGCCCCGGGATCGCGCAGCAGACTGCCGAGACGATCCAACAGAGCCTCGACGGTGAAATCGGATTGCGGCATGACCCAGGTCCCGCCCGCATCGGCCAGCGCCCTGGCGTTGGCGTTCTGATGATCGTCGATTGCCGCCGGCAACGGCACCAGGATCGAGGGCCGGCCGGCGATTGCGAGTTCCGCGACGGTCGATGCCCCGGCACGCGCGATCACCATGTGCGCGGTGCGTAGCCGATCGGCGACATCGGAAAAGAACGGGGCCATCTCGGCGGTGATTTCGCTGGAAGCATAGACCGTGCGAACTCGCTCGAGGTCCTCGGCGCGACATTGCTGCGTCACCTGCAGGCGTGCCTGGAGCGACATGGACAGACTGGCGAGGGCGCCTGGGACGATGTCGCTGAAGACGCGGGCCCCCAGCGAACCGCCAAGAACCAGCAGTCTTATGGAGCCGCCCTGAATCGAGCCGTCGTGGCGCGCTGCCGTCGGGGCTTCATAGCCGGCCTGGCTCAGCGCGGTCACGGCGGGCCGGACCGGGTTGCCGGTCAGGACCCGGTGGACCTTTGGCGGCACTCGTGTGGTGTTGGCGAAGCTGAGCGCCAGAACGCTGGCGTGGCGCGCAAGAAACCGGTTGGCGCGGCCAAGCACCGCGTTCTGTTCGTGCAGGATCACCGGCGGGCGGCCGCGCAGCAGGCGAGCGGCAAGGACCGGGGGCACCGATGGATAACCGCCGAACGCGACCACGGCGGCGGGCCTGATCCGGGCCATGATGCCGCGCGCTCGCACGACCCCGGCGGCCAGGGCGAACACGGCCTTGCCCGCGCGCACCATGCCGCGGCCGGCGATGCCGGCGCCGGGCAGCACATATTGGTTGCGCTGATCGAACACGGTGCCGGGCGGAACGACTGTGCGGGCGTCGGTCATCAGCACGACCCGGTGGCCGCGCTCGATCAACGCGCCGGCAAGCGCCTCGGCGGGGTAGAAATGGCCGCCGGTGCCACCAGCGGCGATGACGATCGGGCGTCTTTCGGGAGCTCTCATGCCGCCTCCCCGCGCAACAGCCCGTCCGGCAAACGGCTGTCGCGCACATGGTCATCCCTGGCTCTGGCCCGCGTCAGCGACAGCAGCATCCCCATCCCCAGACCGACCGCCACGGCTGACGAGCCGCCATAGGAGATGAACGGCAATGTCATCCCCTTGGTCGGCATCATCCCCAGAGTGGAAAACAGATTGACCATCGCCTGAAGGCCAAATCCGGCGATCAATCCGGTGCCGGCGAGGACCACGTAAGGGTCCCGCTCGCGCATCAACCGCAACAATCCACGCAGCACGATGAAGGCGAACACTCCGACCAGAAGCAGGCAGACGACAAGGCCGAATTCCTCGCCCACCACGGCGAAGACAACGTCGGCGTGCACGTCGGGAATGGAGTCTTTGACGCTGCCCTCACCGGCGCCGCGGCCGAGCAATCCACCGTTGGAGAATGCCTCCATGACCTTGTCGATCTGGTAATTGCCGCCCTTGCCGTACATGAACTGATCGAAACGGCGGCGGACATGCGGCAACAGGGTGTACAGCAGGACACCGCCGCCGCCGCAGAGGCCGAGACCAATGCCAATCAGGACCATGTTGATCCCGCTGACGAACAACTGGATCATGAACACGGCGCCGATGACGGCCATCATGCCCACGTCGGGCTGCTTCTTCAGGATCGCGACAATCACCAGGAACAGCCCGAGCGAAATCAACGCTCCCGGGAACCTGGGCTGGCGGCGCTGGCGAGCCAGCAGCCAGGCTGTGGTCAGCGCGAAGCAAGGCTTCAGGAACTCGCTTGGCTGAATGCGATTTCCGGCGATCGAAATCCAGCGCGCCGCGCCTTTGGTTTCGACGCCAAGTGCCAGCGTCATCGCGGTGGCGAACAGGGCCAACGCGCATCCGGCGAGGGCCAGCCAACGGATCGTGCGCGACGGCAGCATCGACACCATGACGATGACGCCGAGAGAGATGGCGAGAAACACCAGCTGCTTGAAGATGAAAAGCTCTCGCGAGGCGTGAATTCTCTCCGCCACCGAGGGGCTGGCCGCGAGGACCATGATGTAGCCGCAGCCAATCAGCAGGAAGAGCGCGCCCAGAGTCCAGCGATCCACGGTCAGCCACCAGCGTGCGACCGTCGTGTTATCCGCGCGGGAGAATGCACTCATGGTGTCTCTCCCATCGTATCGTCGGCGACACCAAAACCGTCATGGCCCGGGCTTTCCACATCGTCATGGCCCGGCTCGTCCGGGCCACCTGACCCAGTACGGTGCGACGACAGGTGGCCCGGACGAGCCGGGCCATGACGAGTAGGCTGAGCCGGGCCATGACGGTGTGGAAGCGCCACCGGGCCACAACCGCTGGGAAGGGACGACGTCGCGGCTGCACTTTCGTCTTCCGTCCGCCCCAATCCGCGCGCCAGTTCGCCAAACCGCTCACCCCGGTGTTCATAACTTTTGAACTGGTCCCAGCTCGCCGTGGCCGGGGAAAGAAGGACCACCGGCACGTGCTCTCGTTTCGCGGCGGCGAACGCTGCCGGGACAGCTTCGTCCAGGGTCTCGACCACGTCGAACGGGACACCGTGTTCCGTCAGTGTCCGAGCGAAGATCGGCGCGTCGCGGCCGATCAGCATCGCGCGGGCGATGCGCGGGAAATACGGCGCCAGCGGGACGATGCCGCCCTCCTTGCCTTGGCCGCCGGCGATCCAGATCAGCCGGTCATAACAAATCAGCGCTTTTTCGGCGGAGTCGGCATTGGTCGCCTTGCTGTCGTTGACGAACGTAACGCCGTCGATGGTGACGATGCGCTGCTGGCGATGCGGCAACCCCGGGTAG
>JBEKGV010000563.1:0-4036 GCA_050012615.1 Acetobacteraceae bacterium
CGATCATCGACGGTGAACTTCCTCAGCCGCCGATTTCACAGGCCTTGTCGTTCTGGATCTCTGAGGTCGGAGATGGTTGTGCCGCGTTCGAGGGCGACACCGGCCCGCACTTGCTCAACCCCATGGGCAACGTTCATGGCGGCTGGGCCTTAACTCTGATCGACAGCGCTTGCGGTTGCGCCGGGCTATCGTTGCTCCCGGCCGGATCGGGCTTCGCCACGATCGAGACCAAGGCGAATTTTTGCAGACCCATCACGAAAGATACCGGCAGGATCACCGCGGAGGCACACGTTGTCGCTCAAGGAAGGCAAATCATCTCGGCGGAGGCGAGGGTGCTGAACCGTGACGGGAAGGTGTTGGCACACGGAACCTCGACACTGATGGTGTTGGGTGGTTCCAGGTGACGCGGTTCGCCATTAAGCGGATTTATGAAGCCCCGGACGCGCGCGACGGGACACGCATTCTCGTGGATCGGTTGTGGCCGCGCGGCATCTCGCGGGACAAGGCGCGCATAGACCTCTGGCTTAAGGACATCGCCCCGAGCGATGCGTTGCGGAAGCGTTTCCACGGGCATCCGGACGAATGGGACGCGTTTCGTGCAGCCTACTATGTTGAACTGAACAGTGCGGCCGCGCGGGAGGCGACGGCGATCGTCATTGAACGACTGAAAGCCGGGCTGGTGACTTTGCTTTATGCTGCCCGCGACGAGCACAGTAATAACGCTGTCGCACTCAGGATGTGGATGGACCGGCAAAGCGACGAGGGCGATCGGCCACGAGGTTGACCGCTCGGTTCGTCCGGGCCACGTGGACCAGCGCTTTGCCGCGACAGGTGGCCCGGACGAACCGGGCCATGACGATAAATGCGAGGGTCAATACAATCGCCGGTTGGCATTAAACCGGTCAGTGCGTGCTCCCACCGACTTCCTCGGTTTCCCGTTGGGCCAGCCAGCCTTCCACAAGCTTGCCGCCATCGGTTGAGAACGTCTCATCCATCAGAGTCGATGTCACGATTCTCTCCACCCTGAAATGCCGATAGTCGAGCCGCAGTTCGCACCACGCGCCAATCAACGTGGCGTCCACGTAATAAGCCATCGCGATCGGCCAGATGGTCCGGTTGCTGCGTTGTCCGCTCACGTCGGCGTAAGTGATGCGCATCTTCCTGGTCTCGCGGATCGCGTACCGCACGTCCGAGAGGTCGATTCCCATAGGTGTCGCCGCCTGACCGTCCGACACATAGAACGGTGCCGAAATAACGCCCGGCCGCAATCCGTCCGGCAAAATCGTGGTGATCTTGGCCAATACGCTGTCCGCCGCGTCCTGAAGCCCGGGATCGCGGAGCCGGCGAACCAGGCGCGCACCGACGGCGATGGCGTCGATCTCGTCGGCGGTGAACATCAGGGGAGGCAAATCAAAACCTCGGCGCAGCACGTAGCCAATGCCGGCCGCACCCTCGATCGGGACCCGCCGTGCCTGCAGCGTGGCGATGTCGCGATAGACGGTCCGAACGGTGACCTCCAGGTGCTCCGCCAGGGTCGCCGCTGTCATCGGTTTCGTCGCCACCCGCAAGGTCTGGATGATGTCGAACAGTCGATCGGCCCGTCGCATCTCACCCCCCGCTGTTGAACGCTCCTGACATAACGCTGTCAGTGGGGAGGCGCTAGTGTCCGCCGCTCCATCACCGGGGCCAGGCCGAATGAACGACATGTCCGCGACACGAGGCGTCTACCCGGCTCCGCTCGAGGCCGAGTTACGCAACGGCTGGCCGGCCATCCTGGCCTGCTTTTGCGTCGCGGTATTCGCCTGGGGGTTCGGGTTCTACGGCCAGGCAGTGTTCCTCGCTGAGTTGCACCGAATGCATGGTTGGCCGACCTCGATCATCGGGACGGCGACCACGTGCTTTTATCTGAGCGGGGCTTTTCTGCTGCCATTCGTCCAGCGAGTTCTCGACCGCGTCGGCGCGCGAGGGCTGCGGATCGGTGGGGTTCTGGCTCTGGGCGTCGGAGCCGCGGGATTCGGCAACGCCGTCGCCGAGTGGCAGCTCTTCGCGTGTGGGCTTGTGATGGCGGCGGGCTGGGCCGCGACATCGGGGCCGGCCATCGCGACCACGCTCTCACTGTGGTTTGACCAGCGGCGAGGTTTCGCCATCAGTCTGGCGCTGAATGGCGCGAGCGTCAGCGGGTTCACGATCGCGCCACTGCTGGTGCAGTTAAGCCACACGATCGGACTGCGGTTGGCCGTGGTGGAATGCGTAGTAGTCGGCTGGCTCTTGGTTATTCCGGTCATCGTATGGTGCGCGCGCCATGATGCTTCCGCCTCATCCGCCGCTAAGCCGACGATAAAAGAGCGAGGCGGCCAGGTCGCGGCGTTGCGGCAATGGCATTTTTGGTCTGTCGCTCTGCCGTTCTCGCTGGCGATCGCCGCCCAGGTCGGGTTCATCGTGCATATGGTGGCGTTCTTGCTGCCGTCACTTGGGCCGGCCGGCACGGGCGTCGCGGTGACGACCTCCAGTCTGGCGGCAATGGCTGGACGGCTGGGGCTCAGTGCCGTGGTTGACAAGCTGCCGCGGCGGGGCACGTCGGCGATCTGTTTTCTGAGCCAGGCGTGTGGGCTGGGCCTGCTGCTCGCCGCGCCTGGATCACCCGCCGCCATCTATTTGGGTATCGCGTTGTTCGGTTTCTCGGTCGGCAATGTGATCACGCTGCCGGCGGTGATCGTGCACGCGGAGTTCAGTGCTGCCTCGTTCGGCCTGATCATCGGATTGTCCGGCGCGATCAGCCAGTTCACCCTCGCATTCGCTCCGGGAGTGTTCGGGCTGCTGCACGACGTGACGGGGAATTATGACGTTGTTTTGCTGGCCTGCATCGCGTTGCAGACGCTCGCGGCCGGCCTCGTTCTCTGGCGCCGCCCCGGCGTGTAATTACGCCCGGCGTTTCGCCAACGGTGCCGGCTTGTTAACGGCGGGCGGTGGCGCCGCAGTTCGGCGAGGCCGCCGGCGGCCACGCAAAAGAAACCCGATGCTGGATGCGATGAAGATCGACCAGAGCGGATATTCCCGAACCACGCTGGAAAGCGCACGTCCGCCCGATGAGGTGGCGGCTTTACGGATCGCGATTTCCCCTACCGCGGCCGCGTTCGCCAGCACCCTCACGACCTCGGGCGAGGTCGGACGCGAGGTCCAGCTGGCGGCAGAGGTGTTCACAGCGTGGGACATCGTCGCCTCCTGTTGACTGTTTCTCTAACGATATACTGCCTTCAGCGTTCCCCAGGGACCAGCGGCCCGGGAAACGGAACCGTTCGATAGCGGTCGCATTCCCTTGTTGGTTGCTGGGGTGATCGCCATGAAATCGCGCAAGTTTGACCGTGCCGAAGCCGAGGCCGCCGAACCTGCCGGAGGCTGGGGTTCAGTCAGGTCGCTCGCCGGAATTCTGACCCGTGAAGGCATCCCGGTCAGCGGCAGTCTCGTGCTGTCGCTGCAAAACAAGCCGAGAGGTTTTGCCTGTGTGAGCTGCGCATGGGCGAAACCAGCCGAGCCTCACCCGGCTGAGTTTTGCGAAAATGGCGCGAAGGCGACCGCATGGGAGCTAACGTCGGCACGCACCACGCCGGAATTTTTCAAGCGCCACACGGTCGCCGAATTGCTTGAATGGCAGGACTATGACCTGGAGCACCACGGCCGGCTGACGCACCCGATGCGGTGGAATCTCGAAACCGATAAATATGAGCCGGTTTCCTGGGACGACGCATTTAAGGAAATCGGCGACGAGTTGAAGCGACTCGCTCCAAACGATGTTGTCTTCTACGCCTCTGGCCGGGCGTCGTTGGAGGCGTCCTACATGTACAGTTTGTTCGCTCGCATGTATGGCACCAACAATCTGCCGGACAGCTCCAACATGTGTCACGAGAGTACCTCGGTGGCCCTTCCGGAGAGCATCGGCGTTCCGGTTGGCACGGTGACGCTGGATGATTTCGACAAGACCGACGGGATTTTCTTTTTCGGCCAGAACGTGGGCAGCAACAGCCCTCGGATGCTGCAC